>DAONFJ010000045.1:0-28469 GCA_035403545.1 Spirochaetota bacterium | reverse complement strand
ATTCTTGCCCCCTCCGGGGGTGCGGGGGCTAAGGGAGGAGTTATGCCGGGCATCATAAAACTGATCTTCAAAGACAACTACGTTCAGCTTGAACTGGACAACAGCGAAAAGCTTAAAATCTCCTTTGACGCATACTCCATGTATAAAATATCTAGCGGCACAACACTCACAACAGAATGCTACATGGAGCTCTATGAGGAATCAAGAAAATTTCAATGCATGGAAAAAGCTTTCTCCCAGCTCGCAGTACGGGGACGTTCAGTTGAAGAACTCCGCCAGTACCTGAAAAAGAAAAACTTTTCCGAAAAACATATTGAAGATACTCTGGATTATCTGAAAGAGAAAGGTTATCTCAACGATTACGACTACTCCATGTCATTTGTTAAAGATAAATTAAAGTCCGGAAAATCAGGTAAAGATATAATTGTCCGCGACCTTTACAGAAAAGGTGTGGGAAGAAAAATTATAGATAAAGTAATCAGGGAATCCGGAGCGGATGTAACTGATGAAGATGCTCTCTATGAACTAGCTACGAAAAAGTACAGGTCCGTTAAAGATAAAGGAAACAGTTTTATTAAGGTATCGAATTTCTTAAGAGGGAGAGGTTTCGACTACGAATCGATCAACAGAGTTTTAAGAAGGATAAAAAACGATTTCGAAGAGGAATAAAAATATTCTTTATTTTTTCGGCGGGAGAGGAATAAACCGGGATACACTCTCCCTGTATTCCAAAAACTCATCCCCGAAATCTTTAAGAAGCCTTTTCTCTTCGGATTTTTTTAAGTAAATATTAATTACAGGAAAAAGTAGAATAATAAGAATCAGTGACGCAAATGAGTTTAGAAAAAAAGATAATGCAATATACACCATGTATGCCCCGAAAACCATGGGATTCCTTGTATAGCGGTAAGGCCCTTTTGTAACAAGAACTTTAGTCTTCGGGCTTATCTCAATTCCGAAACCTTCAGCCGGGCCACCCTTGCCTATAAGAAAAAGCGCCGCATTTGACCATCCCACAAAAAAAATTCCAGGGAAAAAGAAAGCGGATGAGACTATTACTTTTATTCTGTCATTTTCAAAAATGTGGTGCGGGAATACTGAACTGAAAAAAACAGAAACAGAATATAAAACTCCCGGAATCACCAGGAGAAAAAATGATCCTCCAAAAAAATAACCTGCAATATACTGTAACAATTCTTTTCGATTCATGAACTGCCCGTTTCAGGAGAACTTATTTCTGCAGAAACCTGATAATTTCTTCAATGTCCGGAATTTCTGTTTTTTCATAAACTTTTACGAAAATAATCTTCCCGTTTTCATCTATGACAAAATTCGCGCGTCCTGATATACCGGCCTTATCAATAAAAACTCCGAACTTTGAAGCTACATCACCATGCGGCCAGAAATCCGCAAGCAGATCAGTATTTTCTATTTCAAGAAATTCGCCCCATGATGTTTTACAAGGCGGGCTGTCCACACTAAGACCAAGCGCCACAAGGTTAAGTGTGGTAAAAACACCATATTTTATCTCAAGTGACTTCATCTGTATATCACATACAGGAGTCCATGCAAGAGGATGAAATGAAACCAGAACTTTTTTCCCGCGCAATCCGCTTAAGCTTATCTCTTCACCATGCTGATTTTTCAGCGTGAAATCAGGTGCCGTATCTCCGACTTTTAATGCCGTCTGTTCCATGTGAACCTCCCTCTGACTTTATAAAAATTATACATTTAATATAGCTAATTAATTTCAATCAGGCGATTTTCTTTTCATTTAAACGGGCTTACGAAATATAAATTATATCATGATATAAATCAGTACGGGTATAGCGGCAAACAATTCAATCCGGAATGGGCAGTAAAACAAAGAGTTAAAGCCTCCTGTTCTGATAAATATAGTTATACGGGAAACATTAAGAAGATTTTATATTGAAAACATGATATCTGTCAGGCAAAAATAAAGCTTATCCTCTATAACCTTCATCCGCAGGGAGATTTCTGCCTTTTGCTGCGGAGACTGCCAATTCATCGCATCTTTCATTCAGAGAATTTCCGGCATGCCCTTTTACCCAGATAAAAGTTACTTTCAGCGGTTCGATAAGGTCGAGGAGTTCACCCCAGAGATCAGGATTTTTTGCCGATGTTTTATCTGACTTGATCCAGTTGTTTTTCCTCCAGCTCTTTGCCCAGCCTTTGGTTATCCCGTTTACAACATAACTTGAATCAGTACAGATTTTTATGGGAAGATTTTTATGTTCCAGATTTTTTAGAGCAACAATGACTCCCATGAGTTCCATCCTGTTGTTAGTCGTCAGACGGAACCCTCCTGAAATTTCTTTTCTCTCGTTGCCGTATATCTGGACTATACCAAACCCGCCGGGGCCGGGGTTTCCGGAACTCCCGCCGTCAGTGTAAATTGTAACTTCACCGGATTCAGGCAGGATACTTCCCTGCGAACTTTCTTTTATTTTATTTGAGGCAGGAAGTGGTTTACTGAAACCAGGACTTTTAAGCCACTCTTCAGCCTCTGCCATTGAAGGGAAACCTTTATAGACCGCACCGTGAAACCCTTCTACCTGTGCCTGTGCCGCAGGCCAGTTATTATAAATTCCCGGTTTGTGTCCCTTTGCTACTGCGTAAAATTTCTTCGGCGGCATTAATTTATTCTTTGCTCATGTTTGATTCTATCAGTTTATCTTTATTCAGCCACATATCGTTAAGCCAACCGTTAAACTCACTCTGAAAATTTTTATCATCGAGATCAGCTTTCGCGAAATTTTCAGGTATGGGAAGCGTGTCAATAAAGACATCAACTTCCTTTACTTTACCGCAGAGAAATTCCCAGAATGTCTTAACACCATCAGGATATACAATTGTTACATTCAGCAGTCTGTGAAATTTGTCGCCCATAGCTGAAATTGTAAAAGAGAGACCGCCGGCTTTCGGCTTTAAAAGATATTTATACGGAGATTTCTGCCTGTCATGCTTCTCCTTTGTAATTCTTGTCCCTTCGGGAAAAGTCATGACAGTAACATAATCCGTTTTAAACTTTTCGCAGGCTTTACGGGTAATCTCTATATCTTTACCCTTCAGTTTAGGATTTTTTTCTATTTCTTCTTTTGTGAAACGTTTCATAAACGGAAAATCGAGTGCCCACCATGCAAGGCCCATAACAGGGACCCATATAAGTTCTTTCTTAAGAAAAAATTTAATATAAGGAATTTTGCCATATAAAACTTTCTGAAGTATTAAGATGTCAACCCATGTCTGGTGATTTGAAACTACAAGGTACCAGTCTTTTTTATTCAGCTTTTCATCACCGGTAATTTTCCATTTAATCGGGTAGAAAAAATGTATTAAATATGAATTAACAAATACCCAGTTATTAGCGACTCTAATTAAAATCTTTCCTGTAATCTTACGCCACCAGGGTATCGGTATAATAAATTTAATCAGTGCAAGAGGGAACAGCTGCACAGCACAAAAAATAGTATTTAATGAAAGAATAAGTAAAACAATACATCCGATGAGCTGGGAGGCTATGTGTTTAATCATTATTTATCTCGCTTTGTTTTTATATCTGACTGGTTAAAATATAAATGTTACCTCATCAAATGTCGAATTTTATGTCAAATAATATAAACGGTTTCAATCTTTGCTTAAATAATATATCCTGCAGATATTGATTGTGTCATAGTCCACTGCGCCATTCAGCACTTCAAAGACCGGCCTAAGTTTTTCCGCACCGGCACGTTCAAATGCATCTATAATTAAAGCCAGATATTTTTCGTCTGACGGAATTAAAGGCAGCAGCAGATCTCTTCGTATAGACCCGCCATCCTGAATATACCGGAAGAGATGATCAATTACTGTTCTCTGTTGAATCCCCTCTTTCTCGGTTATTTCACTTACAGGTATACCGGAATTGTACAACTCGCTGATCTCAATATGACGCGGTTTTTTAATATAAACTTTCATATTAGGAGATTCTGAGCCTTCCTCAATCCCTTCCGCACTGCAGTAATCGGTGACTATTGCAAGTATAATGTCGCCGTACTTTTCGATTTTATGCGCGCCGATTCCATGAATTTTTAAAAGAGATTCATGGCTCTGCGGAAAGAAGGATGCAATCTCAAAGAGTGTTTTATCGGAAAAAATAACATATGGCGGAACGTTTTCCACCACGGAGAGTTCCCTTCTCTTCTCCCTGAGAATTTCAAACAGGCCGCTGTTGTATTCTTTAGCTGCAGATCCGGATATGTTGCGTTTTTTATCATCATGCAAACTCCCCATAACAGTCTCGGCGCCTTTCATCACATTGTACGCTTTCCCTGTAAGTTTAAGAACTCCCGATGTTTCCGCGTCACTAAGTATAAGTTTCTGTCTCATAAACTGACGTACAAGTTTCATCCAGGTATCTTTAGAGTATCCTTTACCTATGCCGTAAGTTGACAGAGCCTGGTGATTGAAATCATTTACTTTTTTTGATTTCGAGCCGCGGAGAATATCAATAATATGCCCTGCTCCGAATCTCTCACCTGTTCTTTTTACGCAAGAGAGAAACATCTGGGCCTGAACTGTAATGTCGTCGCTATGAACTTCCGGAGATACACAATTGTCGCACATGCCGCAGTACGGTTCAGTGTACTCTTCCCCGAAATATGTAATCAGCGGGATTCTTCTACACCCCGATGTATCCGCATAATCAGTAAGTGCGTTCAGCTGTGTAAGAGCGGCTTTTTTCTCCTCACCATCACTCTTCTGATCCAGAAAATATTTTATCTTGTGAATATCAGAGTAACTGTAAAGAAGCAGGCAGGTTGAGTTTACACCATCACGCCCGGCACGCCCTGTTTCCTGGTAATAAGCCTCTATACTTTTAGGAAGGTCAAAATGTATAACATACCGCACATTGGTCTTATGAATTCCCATACCGAAGGCAATTGTAGCAACCATAATCTGAACTTCATCCTTTAGAAAAAGTTCCTGGTTCTCCTGCCTCTCATCATCGGACAATCCCGCATGATACGGCCTAACCTTGTATCCCTGCTTTTTCAGGTTGAGATAAAGGCGGTCAACACTGTCTCTTGAAAAACAGTATATAATTCCTGATTCATTTTTATACTGTTCCAGAAACTCCAGTGTCTGTTCGAGAGGATTATCTTTAGGTATGATTTTATAGAAAAGGTTTCCCCTGTTGAAACTGGCAACGAAATCATTTGTTTCGCTAAGTTCCAGATTTTTTCTGATATCTGAACGTACTCTTGCAGTAGCTGTGGCAGTCAGAGCTATGCACACTGCGCCGGGAAAACGTTTTCTCACATTAGCGATCTTCCTGTATTCCGGGCGAAAATCATGCCCCCACTCGGATATACAATGAGCTTCATCAATCGCGAAACATTCGACATTAATCGATTCAAGAAACTGGAGAACATCATTTTTAAGAAGAGTCTCCGGCGCGACATACAGCAGCTTAACCTTCCCTTCTCGGATATGGCTGATATTTTCATTATACTCCTGCCTGGTTATTGAACTGTTAAGAAGTACCGCATCTACTCCCAGCTGCTTCATCTGATCAACCTGATCTTTCATCAGGGAAATCAGCGGAGAGACAACTACAGTGAGCCCGTCAAAAAGCAGCGCCGGGAGCTGATAGCAGAGCGACTTTCCTCCCCCTGTCGGCATTACAACAAGTGCGTCTTTTTTATTCAATATGGATGTAATTATCTCCATTTGAAGAGAACGAAACTCATCATAACCAAATATATTTTTTAAAATCTCTTTTTCTCTTTTCATCACTTTCTCTTTTATCTCATTCAGGTATGCTTTACAGGAAACAATTTCACTGCTTTCTATACATACGTTTTTATTCCGTAATTTTAAGATATTTTTTCATGGGCATGAATGATACAGCAATTTATGAAAATTCACTTTAGTAATATACAAATCTAATATTTCAACTGCGGTATATAAGTTTTTCTTTGACCAATTCAAACAGTGCCCCTTAAATGCTATAATCAGTCAAACTAAAAGGTTTCCGGAAACAAAGAAAAAATCAGAAATTATTTTTTTTTGCACCTTTTCCCGGGAAAGTTTGTCCTTAATAAAAAAGTTTTATTTTTTACATGGTAAAATATACATAACAGAGAGGTTCTCATGCTGAGTTTTCTACCGGGAAAATTAAAAGGAGTAATAAGTATTCTTTTATTTTCAATAAACACTGTCTTCTGGGTTACACTTCTTTTAACAGTTTCAGCTTTCCGGATAATTATACCTTTGAAATTCTGGTACCGGTTTACTTCCAAAGTATCCATATTTATTGCAAACAGCTGGATAACCGGAAATAACCTGATGATCCTTCTGCTTTATAAAATAGACTGGGACGTAGAATTTTCAGGTGACTTGAAAATGGATGACTGGTACCTTGTACTCTCGAATCATCAGACCTGGATTGATATTATTGTGCTCCAGAAAGTGCTGCTCTACAAAATTCCATTCCTGAAATTCTTCCTTAAAAAAGAACTTATATGGGTTCCTGTTCTGGGTCCCGCATGGTGGAGCCTTGAATTCCCTTTCATGAAACGTTACTCGAAAGAATTTCTGGCAAAGAACCCTCACCTCAAGGGAAAGGATATTGAATCGACAAGAAAGGCATGTGAAAAATACAAAACAATGCCTATATCCATTATGAATTTTATGGAAGGTACCAGATTCACGGAAGCTAAACATGATAAGCAGCAGTCTCCTTATAAAAATCTCCTGAAGCCGAAAGCGGGAGGAATCTCGCTCGTAATGAACAGCATGGGGGAAATGCTTCACAAAATAGCCGATGTTACAATTTATTATCCCGAAGGAGCAAAAACTTTCTGGGAGTTTCTCTGCGGTAAAACAACTAAGATAGTTGTAAGGGTAAATATAATTCCGATTACTGATGAGATACGCGGAGACTATGTCAATAATCCGGAGTTCAGTAAAAAATTTCAGGTATGGCTTAATGACTACTGGGCTGAAAAAGACAAGTTTCTCACTGAACTTAAAAAAAAATAATTTCTGATTGAAGCCGGAGTTCCTTAACGGTTTCAATCATCCCTGATTATTTTTTTATTACCAGCGGATGATTCAGCCCGCCGATAATATTTTTTATTACATCATAATCGGATAAATTTTCGAACATCTGCGTCAGATTTTTATAACCATAAGCCCGCGGATCAAAGCTCGGATTTATTTTTCTTAAATTTGAGCCTACGTGGGAGATGTGAGTTTCAGATCCCTCACTCAGTGACATTTCATACGCTTTATTTATCAGGTCAAGATCAACAGACGGGAGCAGGGCTTTTTTTATTTTAGAAAGAGCGTTTCTTCCATGAGGTTTTTCCTTTTCTATATCAGGCATAATGTTTTCACAATACGTAAAAATCTCACAGGACTGGACAAAAGCGTTAGGAGTTTTCTTCTCTCCTATTCCCATTACAAAGATTCCCTCTTCCCTGATCCTCTTCGCAAGGCCGGTATAGTCACTGTCGCTTGAAACAATGCAGAATCCATCGACAATTTTATCATGAAGAATATCCATTGCATCAATAATCAGCGAAGTATCGGTTGAATTTTTGCCTGTGGTATAAGAAAATTTCTGTATGGGATTGAACGAAAGATCATTCAGAGTTTCTTTCCACATATTCATGTGCGGAAGCGTCCAGTCACCATATATTCTCCGTATGGTGACTTTCCCGTATTTTGAAACTTCTTCAAGTATCGGCTTCATTAACTTCGCCCGGGCGTTGTCTCCGTCTACCAGTATTGCTATTCTATTTATTACATTTTCCATAGTTTTATTTCCTTTTTAAAATGTTATTACAAAAATCCGTTAACTGCTGCTGATTCACTGAATAATAATACATACTGCTTAAAACGATAAATTTACACGGATCTGATGACATTTCCGGTTTCTCATCTTCATATTTTTATATAACACAATTGTGTCAATAAATCAAGTCATTTAAGCTGAACTATAAAAATGATGATAACAGAGAAGGTGGAATTAATTATTAATTGTTATATAACTGCGGGTTAAATTAAATTGAAGAGTCTTCTAATCAGCGCCTGATGCCGAACTCACCGATTTTTTTATACAGGGTATTTCTCGCTATTCCAAGTTCCTGGGCAGATTTTGATATATTAAAATTATGTTTTTTGAGACTTTCCGATATTATCATCATCTCACTGTTCTTGAGGTTACCGGCCGGCTTGGAGTATTCCGGTGTTCCGGAGAAATGGTTTGCTTTATCAGGACTATCGGGAGTTATCTCGCGAATATATCCCGGAAGGCAGTCAGGAGTAATAATATCCCCTTCTGAAAAAACGAAAGCCCGTTCAATTATATTCTTCAGTTCCCTTACATTACCGGGCCAGTTATAAGCACTGAGCATCCGGATTACTTCATCTGCAAGGAATTTACGCCCTGTATCAAACTGTTTCCAGATGATAGAAAGCATATGTTCTGCAAGAAGAGGTATATCACTTTTCCTTTCTCTTAGAGGAGGAAGTGTAAGCTGAATTACGTTGATACGGTAGTAAAGATCCTCTCTGAAATTCCCCAGAGCTACCTCCTCGGCGAGATTGCGGTTTGTCGCTGCAATAATACGCACATCGACACGCTTGAACCTTGATCCGCCGATCCGCACAATAATCTTGTCCTGAAGAAACCTCAGAAGACTTACCTGCATATCCTTCTGCATCTCACCTATCTCATCAAGAAAAAGGGTTCCGCCGTCAGCGAGTTCAAACTTACCAGGCCGCCCCCCTTTCTGGGCGCCGGTGAATGAGCCCTCTTCGTATCCGAAGAGTTCGCTCTGGAGAAGATCTTTAGGTATAGATCCGCAGTTGATTGCAATAAACGGACCGGTAGCACCGCTCTCCATATGTATTGCCTGGGCTATGAGTTCCTTACCTGTTCCGCTCTCACCCTCAATAAGAATGTTAAATGATGATTTTGCGACACGCAGTGCTGCGTCCCTTACTTTGAGGAACTCCTCGCTCTCACCGACGATCTGGTCAAAAGTTATAGCCGAAAATGAAAGCTGCCTGTCCCGAATCGCGCTTTTTTTTGCCGGAGATTTAATGTCATCTTCGAAAATAAGTAAACTTACGGGCCTGTTCTTGTCATCCATTACGATTCTTCTGATTACAGTATATAATCCCGCAGCACCATCCTCTGCAGGATTGCTGTTTTTAATTATCACATTTTTTAATTCGTTAATACTGCCTGCTGGTAAAATGAGATTATCAATCTGTGAATTTCCGGAGATGTATTCTGTAATAAGTTTTCCAATTGCTTCTTTACGGATTTTTATTCCTGTCCTGTCCAGAAATTTGCGGTTCACATTTACAATCCTGCCGTGTTCATCTACTGCTGCTGCTATCTGTGAAATAATATTCAGCAGGATCGGAGTATTATGATCTGATATTTGTTCTTTGATAAGTTCAGCTTCGATGAGCCTTGTTCCCAGAGAGACCATGGACTTGATTGCCGGGAGGCTGCCTTTGAGGTTGACCACTGCAAGAAAACCGGCAATACTCTTGTTGTAGTTAAAAATCGCAGAGCCGACTTCATGCCAGTTCTGTGCATGTGAATGAAGATTCTCAAGCCCTATAGTTTCAGCAATCTGTCCGGTGCGGATTGCTATACCGAGTGCGCTTATTGTGCCATTCATCTCGTGGCACCTGTGTCCCATCTTTATCTTATCATTCTCTTTTTCCATTAATTCGATAATATCACCTTCATCGTCAAAAAGGGCTACTACATACGACTCGGAAATTCCGGAGAGAACTTCATTTATGTCCTTCATTACAGAAATTGATTTTTCTATAAGGTTGCGGTTTCTTTCGCGTTTAATTCTTATCTCTTCTTCTGTAAGAAGCTTGGGCGTGTAATCGAGGAGGTTGCGCTGGTAGACTTTTACCCATGATTCAGCCAGTTCCGGGCGTATAACTTCAGTGTCTATATCACCGGTCTTGATGAATAATTCCCATGCTCCTTTTACAAGATCGTAGTATGATTGCATTTTATAATCTCCGGATATCTACCCCACCATAGAATAGATAATCCTTTTTTTACGACAAGCTTTTTTTGTTAACAGAATATCATTTCTGTTTTCCGCTTCCTGATAGAAAATTTCTTCTGATATAATCGTAAAAAAATAAAATTTTAAAAACTGCAAAAAAATTTTCTGTATTCCACACTGTTCAGTTTCTGAGCAATGCTCAACATCTAATCAAAGCAATTGTAGCGTTTTTGAGCAACTCTGTTCAATGAATAATCCGGTATCCGGCATTAACCTCCACAATAGCATCTATATCACCGGAATTAGGTACAATACACTCATCTCCGGCATCACTACGACTCTGGCACGGAACATGCATATATAACATACAAGCAGAATAGAACTGACGTCATTATTACCGGATGTCTGTTTTACGCGAATTTTATAATTAAACGTATTACCGGCCCGCGAAATGAAACGGGCTGCAATGAGGTTAAAATGTCAAAAATAATTGTCTGCTTTAAATGGGTTAAAGCTGAGGACGATCTCAGAATTGATCCTGCAACTTTAAACGTGGATTTAAGTAAAGCAAAGGGTAAAATCAGCGAGTACGACAGAAACGCAATAGAGACTGCAAAACTTGCTGCTGATGCATCAGGCGGAGAGGCTGTTGCACTCACATACGGTGCCGCTGACGCAAAAGCATCACTCAAGGATGCCATGTCGCGCGGGCCGAAACAGGCATTCTGGGTAAATGACCAGTCTGCTGAAAGTGCAGACGGTTTTGTTACTGCAAATGTACTCGCCTCTGCAATCCGCAAAATCGGGGATTACAGTCTTATTATCTGTGCCGAAGGAGCAGCGGATACATACGCCCACCAGGTAGGACCGAGGATAGGTGCTATTATGGATATCCCGGTTATTTCTTTTGTTAAAGAGATGAAGATTGAAGGGAATAAACTAACTGCTGTAAGAAAACTCGAAAATTCTTTTGAACAGGTAGAAGTTGAACTTCCTGCGGTTGTAACCGTGCTTCCTGAAATCAATCCAGCTCCGATCCCCGGGCTTAAGGCAGTTCTTGATGCCGGCAAAAAACCTGTAACTGAATTCAAAATTCAGGACCTTGAACTCGATCAGGATGACATTACCAGAAAAACAGAAGTCGCTTCATTCAAGGGATGCTCAACCTCAAGAAAGAAGATCATGTTCACTGAAGGGGATACGAAAGAGAGAGTAAACGCTCTGGTAGCTGCATTAAAAAAAGAGGGGGTGCTGTAATGGCCGGTATTTATGTATATTCAGATAATTCAGAATTAAACGGCGAGCTGATCACTCTTGCCAGGACATCAGGGCAGGAGGTCTGCGCGATGGCTCTAAGCGATGCTGATGCGGCAGAGATAGTCAAATTCGGGCCTGATACAATTTTTATACTCAAAGGGCAGAATCCGATCGCAGAAAGTTATACAGGAGCAATGGCAAAACTTCTTACAGATCAGGATGCATCGGTTTTTCTCGTTGGCGCGACAGTACGAGGACGCGACATAGCTGCGCAGGTCGCGGCTAAAGTAAGATGCGGACTTATAAGCGAAGCCGGAAACCTGACATTTAAAGATGGAGCGGTTCAGGCGAACAGATTTATGTACGGCGGGCTGACCGAACAGATTGAGACCGGTAAGGCTCTTACCGCAGTTACGATACCTTCGGGGAAATATCAGTCAGTTAAAAACGAATCAGTCAAAAGTGTGGTTGTATCCATGACTGTTGATACAGATCCCAGAATCAGGCTGCTCGGGTCATCCCCGGTTGTCAAAGAGGGCGCGGACCTTTCAAAAGCAAAAAGAATCGTTTGTGCGGGAATGGGTTTCGACAAAAAAGAGGATCTGAAAATTGCCGAAGATCTCGCTACTTCAATGGGAGCAGAAGTTGGATGTACCAGATGCATTGCTGAAGACAGGGGATGGATGCCGGCTTCCACATATATCGGCATTTCAGGAGCGGTTGTTAAACCGGATCTTTATCTGGCGCTGGGAGTTTCAGGGCAGATCCAGCATACATTCGGAGTGCGAGATTCGAAAGTGATAGTCGGCATTAACAACAATGAAAAAGCCGCAATTTTCAACGTTGTTGATTACGGAATCGTCGGGGACCTTTACGAGGTAGCGCCTCTGCTTACCGAAGCAGTAAAGAACAGTTAAAACAGGCGTGAATAATTGAAGGAGGTAACTTCAGAGTGAGCGAAGAAGATAAATTTGATGTGATAATAATCGGCGCGGGGCCTGCAGGAATTGCATGCGCTTACACTCTCGCTAAAGATGGCAGGAATGTACTTGTAATCGAACGGGGAACAACAGCTGGAAGCAAGAATGTCACCGGCGGAAGGTTCTACACATACGCGCTTGATCTTGTAGAGCCCGGATTATGGAAGGATGCCGCTCTTGAAAGAAAGGTAACGCATGAACAGATCATGATGATGGATAAAAAAACATCCATCACTATAGACTACTCGAACCCCTCATTCAACAGAGAGGGTGAGATGCCTCAGTCCTTCACCATACTGAGAGCCGTGTTTGATGAATGGTTTGCCGCAAAAGCTGAAGAAGCAGGCGCGGTAATTGCATGCGGTATTAAAGTTGACGGCCTCATTGAGAAAGACGGACGGATAATCGGCGTAAGAGCAGGCGGTGACGAGATGTATTCTGATCTTGTTGTGGCTGCTGACGGAGTGAACTCAATGATTGCAAGAGAAGCGGGACTTGTTACTGAACTTTCAGGCGAAACAATCGGCGTGGGAGTTAAGGAAGTTATAGAGCTCCCGTCTAAAACTATTGAGGAAAGATTTCATCTTAAACCGGGTGAGGGCGCGAGTCTTCTTATGCTGGGATGTACAGAAGGAATTCATGGAGGAGGTTTTCTTTATACTAATAATGAAAGTATTTCTCTCGGATGTGTTTTTACTCCATCTGAAGCCGCACACAACGGCAGACAGATCCATGATATTTTTCAGGATCTTAAAATGCACCCTTCAGTTTACCCGCTGATCGAAGGTGGAAAAACCGTTGAATACGGTGCTCACCTTGTTCGTGAAGAGGGTTACCGCGGGATTCCGAAAAAACTTTATCGCGACGGACTGATTGTAATCGGTGAAGCTGCAGGTTTTGTCCTGAATATAGGCTACACAATAAGAGGAATTGATCTTGCAATAGTAAGCGGTGTTGCCGCTGCACGTGCAGTAATAAGCGGTAAAAATCCCGGCCCTGAATATCTCGATGAACTTAAACGCATAAAACTCCTCCCGACAATGAAAGCTGTAGACGGTTACTTTGACCTTCTGGAAATCCCGAGGATGTATGCAGCTTATCCAAAAGTTGCCACAGGAGTATTCAATAAGATGTACACCGTCGGAACAGATGTTCCTGTAAGTATAAAAAAAGGAATCTGGAGTGTTGTGAAGGAGAATAAACTTTCATTATGGCAGCTTGCTAAAGACGGAATAAGGGGGTTTAGATCGATATGAGCATACAGCCGATTGAAGCAGCAGAACTTCTCAGTCTTAACAGGTTCAACGTCGATGAGGAGGAGCCTCATATAGTTCTCGATAAGGAGATCTGCAGAACGAAGTGCAAAGAGAAACCATGCCTCATGGTGTGCCCCGCAGTTTTATATAAACTCGACAAAACCGGAGAGATGACTTTTGACTGCGCCGGATGTCTCGAGTGCGGCACATGCAGGGTAGTCTGCAAAGCAAAAGGGATAACAAAATGGGAATATCCCAGAGGAACTTTCGGTGTCAGTTACAGGCACGGCTGAAAGATCAGTAAAAAAGCAAAAAAAATTAAAAAATAAATTTTTGGAGGGTTTACAAAATGTGGTACATGAATGAAGAAAAAGAACTCATGCTAAACGTAGTAAAGGATTTTGTTGATCAGGAAGTGAGACCTGTAGCTATGGAAGTTGAAAAAACTTCCGAATTCCCGAAGAAACTTTTTAAAAGAGCAGGTGAACTTGGATTTCTCGGTATAACTATTTCTGAAGAGTTCGGCGGCCTTGGAAAAGATCACACAACTAACTGTTTAATTATGGAAGAAATTGCCAAGAGCCTTCCGGTACTTTGTGTGGCGATGGGAGCGCATACACTTCTTGCAGGCGGACTTCTTAACATGCTTGGAACACCGGAACAGAAGAGGAAATATCTTGCTCCGGCTGCAACGGGAGAGATTATTCTCGCATGCGGATCAACAGAAGCTGCGGGCGGTGCGAACCATATTGAACACACAACAAAAGCAGTTCTTGACGGTGACCAGTGGGTAATCAACGGAGGAAAAGTACTTATTAGCAACATCGGTGTTGCAGATGTATATGTAATTCTTGCAGTAACTTCCGAAAAAATGGATCCAATCACAAGAGAAGGAATGAGCGCATTTATCGTTCCTGCAAACACACCAGGTCTTGAAATAGGAAAACATGAACACAAACTCGGCTGGCACGGTTCGGCAACTGGAAGCATATCATTTAAGAACCTGCGAATACCAAAGGAAAACCTGCTTGGACCATTAGGCGGATGTATGAGGGCCCTTTTTGTAAGTGCAACTGATGAGTTCGTAAGCTGCGGACCGGTAGGACTTGGAATGGCTGAAGCGGCATATGACATGGCATACAAATACAGTATGGAGAGAACTCAGCGCGGACAGAGCATGTATGACAGGCTTCAGGTTACCAGGCACAAACTTGTAAAAATGTACGGTGAAATAGAATCCCTCAGAGCCCTTGTATATCATACAGCAGCATTAAAAGACAGCGGCCAGCTCCCTCTTAAACTGGGAAGAATGCTTAAAATAAAAGGTGCCCAGGTTTCTGAATATGTAGCAGGAGAGGCCATTCAGCTTTTCGGCGGCGTTGGTACAATAGTTGATACAGGTGTTGAACGTTTTTGGAGAGACGCTAAGGTTCTTGCAATCGGCGGAGCATCTGTTGAAGCACTCACAGATGACATTGCGACTATTACCAAAATGAACATGAGTAAATACTAATCTGTGCTTACTAATAATAAGGGGGAAATAGAATGAGTAATTTTGAAAGCAAGGTCGTGGTTATTACAGGTGCGGCCAATGGAATCGGCAGAGAACTTGCCAGAAGATTCGCAGCAAGAGGATCAAAACTGGCGCTGACTGATATAGATGCAGTTAACCTCGCGAGAGTTGAAACTGAACTCAGAGGGAAGGGAGCTGAAGTATACACTGAAGTATTTGATATCAGCGACTACGCTGCTATGGAAAATTTTTCAAAGAATACATTTAAAAAATACAGGTTCGTTGACATTCTCTTTAACAATGCAGGTGTTATTGCTGCAGGTTCAATTTGGGAAACTCCTATCAAAGACTGGACCTGGCTTAATAAAGTAAACGTAATGGGCATGGTACATGGTATTAAAGCTTTTGTTCCTGCCATGATAAAGCAGGACACTGAATGCAGAGTGGTAAACACTGCCTCTATTGCAGGTCTGGTTACTGTTGAGAATTCACCTGCTTATGTCGCAAGTAAATTCGCAGCTGTATCTCTTACAGAAGTTCTGGAACTTCAGCTTCAGGAAGCCGGCGCCAAGGTTAAAGCACATGTAGTCTGTCCTGCTGTTGTACAATCTGATCTTAACAACTGTACACGCCACAGATCAGATGATCTTTATGACGCAGATGATCCCGGATATAAAACAAAGGATTTCAAAAAAAGAAATTCTGTTGTCCAGATGTCCATGTCATTCGGTATGCCGACAGAAACAGCCGTTACCAAAATCATTAACGGGATTGAAAAAGACCTTTTTTATATTCTTACCCACAATGAAGCCAGTCCATTAATCGGCCTTAGAAATATGGGTATTATGAGCGGCAGCAGGCCTAAGAAAATAGTGAGGTAATCAGCTGGTGATATATATCAGCTATCAGTATCTGTTACTTGAAATCAGCCCGCAGGCTAAAAGTCAGATTCAGTCATCAGAATATCGGGATTTAACTGATCCTGCCGTCTGATGAAATATTCATACAATAGGAGGATTAAGAATGTCAGACTATAAAGACAAAGTAGTAGTTATAATAGGCGCTGCCAATGGAATCGGCAAAGAACTAGCAACTCAATTCGCAGCAAAAGGGGCCAGACTCGCACTTGCTGATATTGATGCGGCAAATCTCGCAAAATTTGAAAAAGATCTAAAATCAAAAGGTGCTGAAGTTTTAACTTCGATTTTCGATGTAGCCAGTTATGTGGACATGGAAACTTTCGCGAAAAAAACTTTTGAGAAATACGGCTCAGTGGACTACCTGTTCAACAATGCCGGTGTAATAGCAGCAGGAACCATATGGGAACTCCCGTTGAAGGACTGGGACTGGCTGTTCGGTGTAAATGTCATGGGGACAGTACACGGAGTAAAAGCATTTGTTCCGGAGATGCTCAAGCAGGACAAAGAATCAAGAGTTATCAACACTGCATCCGTTGCAGGTATGATTACAGGAACAAATCTTCCGGTATATGTTTCAAGCAAATTCGCGGCATTATCACTAACTGAAGTATTTGACATCCAGCTGCAGGATTCCGGATCCAAGGTGCGAGCACACGTGATATGCCCGGGAGTAGTTCAGACAGATTTGAACAACTGCGGACGTCACCGGCCGGCGGCCCTGTTTGATGCGGATGACAAGTATTATAAGTCATCTGATTTTAAAACTAAAAATACAACTCTCCAGAACTCTTTTGCATCTGGAATCACAACGGAAAAAGCTGTGGCAACAATCTTTGAAGAGATGGAAAAAGGAACATTCTATATAATGACCCATCCGGAATACAATCCGCTTATCAGTTTAAGGATTATGGGTATTCTTAAAGGAGCCAGGCCGGTATTCAAAAAATAGATTTATTGATTACAGAGGTCGGTCAGACGGAATACCGGCGTTCCTGTCTGATCTGACTGCCTGAATATTTTAACAAATTAAATTTCAAAGGAGAATATAAGATGTTTCCATATGAGAAAAAATTTGACCACGTAGTCAAATATGAGGCAGCAAACGGCATAGCAACAATAACACTCGATTGCCCGCAGAATATGAACAGGGTAACTATACAGCAGATAGATGAACTTACACAGGCACTTGAAAAAGCAAACTGGGACCATGAAATCCGCGTTATCGTTCTCAGAGGTTCAGGAGAAATAACATTCGGCCCTGGCGACCTTGAGATTATACAGACTAAACTTGCAAAAAATCTTCTGGAAGCACGCGAGGTTATGGTAGAAATAGCCGACATGCTGAAAAAAATGTATTCAATATCCAAACCGATCATCGGAGTTGCAGACGGCGGAGCTATGGGTGGAGGATGTAACATTCTTCTTTCAAGCGATATAGTCATTGCATCAGATACCGCATATTTCCATGAGCTGTTTGTAAACTTTGCACTTTCACCGGATTCAGGCGGATTATGGGCGCTTCAGAGGCTCGTAGGCCCGATGAAAGCGAAAGCAATCTGCATGTGCGGAGATGCAATTGGCGCACAGGAAGCACTAAACATGGGAATGGTTTATAAAGTTGTGCCGGTAGACAGAGTATACGAAGAAGCATACGCTCTTGCTGCTAAAATCGCAACAAAGTCTCCAGTTGGAGTAAACCACATAAAACAGATGTCAAACAAAATGCATGATTACACACTCGATACATATTTTCAGGTTGAAGGTGATTATCTTGCCCTGGGCGCTCTAAGCAGCGACTTTAAAGAAACGACTATAGCATCAATGCAGAAAAGATTTCCTGATTACAAAGGATATTAAGAAACTATATCCTGCTGATTGAAATGATTGTTTACTGTCATTCCGGTTTTGCGTCATCCAATCGTGCAAATACCGGAATCTCCTGACCAGACCAGGTGTATGAGATTCCGGCATTCCGCGATGCTGCAACCGGAATGACAAACAAGTAGAATTAAGCGGTTACACATTGAATTCATACTAAAAAAGAAGAGGTTTTGAAATATGAAACTTAAAGATAAAGTAGCAATAGTAACAGGTGCCGGGAGCGGTATAGGCCGCGAGATAGCAAGGGAATACGCAAGAGAAGGAGCAAAGGTAGTCGTTTCAGACTTTATGAAAGAAACCGGTGAAGAGACCATTAACTTAATAAAAAAAGAAGGGGGAACAGCAATCTTTGTTCAGGCTGACTCATCAAAAGAAGCAGATGTTGAAAACTTAATGAACAGCACTGTTTCCTCTTTCGGTAAGATTGATATACTTGTAAACAACGCGGGAATCGGTGGAACTCTCTCATCAATGAATGAAATCACTGTTGATGAATGGGATCAGGTAATGGCTTTAAATCTTAAAGGCCCTTTTATCGCCGCGAAAAAAGCTCTTCCTTATATGATTAAAAACGGAAAGGGCAATATAATAAATGTAGCATCAATGGCCTCATTTGCCGCAGGACGCGGCGGACTTGCCTATACCGCAGCTAAACACGGACTGCTCGGATTCACAAGACAGATGTCATTCATGCATGGAGCACAGGGAATAAGAACAAACGCAATCTGCCCCGGCCCTATTGAGACTGCAATGATACAGAGGGTCCTTGAAATGCCCCAGCACCCTCTCAACATGAAGATAAAGGCATCTCCTGCAGGAAGACCGGGCAAACCTGAAGAAGTTGCGAAACTCGCGCTCTTCCTTGCATCTGATGATTCAGAATTTATACATGGAGCTGCCTGCCAGATTGATGGAGGCTACACAATTTTTTAAAAATCGATTCTGTATTCATACTTCCTGAACTTTCAATGGGCCGGACATGAATCCGGCTCCTTTTTTTCAATACAGATAAAAAAATAAATATAATACTGTCTATTTTTTATAAGAGAGGATGAAAATGATACTTGTTAAACAATTGCAAAAGGACTTGTTCAGTAATTATAAAGATAAAGGAATAGTGGAACGGTCAAGCGCACAATTTTTATTTATTATTGCATTAATATTCTTCATGCTGATGGCCATTACATTTATCATTTTCATCGGGCGTGTAGATTTTATTAAACTGCTGATTTCATGCATAAGTTCAGTTGCCTCATCGTTAATCACGATGTTTCTTATATATCGTGGAAAACTGAGCAGTGCCGCATCTTCCTTTGTAATATTTCAGTGCCTGATTTCAATCGCAGGTGCCCAGGCCCGCACACCTGAAGTTACGCTTGTCACTATTATATATTTTGTCTATCCCATGCTTGTCATGGCCGCCATGTTTGCACCCAGATTTATTCAGGCTGTTGTTTTAATACTTATCTCAGGACTTTTAATCTGGAATAATTACCGTGTAGATCTCTCTTTAATAAACGGAGCGACGGCGGAAAAATCAGGTTTTATCCGCCTGGGGACAGTTATGGGATTAATCTCAATTGCATTAACATATACTATAACATTCTTTGTGATGAAATTTCTACGGCTTGCAATAAGTGCAAGTGAAAACGAAGCAAAAATTACTGCAGAAAAAAATGAGTATATTACCCGCCTGATTGAAACAATAAAAAATTCATATCACGAGCTGACAGGATCAATCAATTCAACAGAAGCCGTTATCACTGAAATTTTTGAAAGCACACAGACTCAGGCAGCAACAATTGAAGAACTTGCCGCCTCGATTGAGGAAATTTCAGAAAATACAATTAATGTAGAAAATGCGGCAATAGATCAGAACCGGTCTGTCGATGAACTAAGCATAAGCATACAGTCATTGTATGAGAAGATAAACACTCTGCAGGTATACGGAACAGATCTTCAGGATGAATTTGCCGTTATCACAGCAACAGCGCTGAACGGAAAAAAATCATCTCAGTCAATAAATGAAATTAATAAAAAAATACTCCTCAATTCAGTCAACATGCAGAGCATCGCTGATATCATAGATGATTTTTTTGACAGAATTAATCTCCTCGCGCTGAATGCATCAATTGAAGCGGCGCGGGCAGGTGAACATGGCAGGGGTTTTGCTGTAGTCGCTGATGAAGTCGGCAAACTCGCTGATAATTCTTCAAGTGAATTAGGTAAAATAAAAAATCTGATCAATAATAACCGCAAAGACATGGAATCCTCAAGTGTCATAGTGGAAGAAATCATAAATTTTATAACCGGTATCGGGGTTTCCCTTGTTTCTGTAGAAAAAAAAGCAGCAGAAACCCTGGATATTATCTCACAACAGAGTATAATCCGTCATGAGATGCTCGAGAAAACAGTTCTGGTTCAGGATAAATCAGGCATTATTAAAATTGCAAGTTCCGGGCAGTCTGCAGCCATTAATGAAATTGCGGTCTCTATAGACAGCACAAGTTCCATAGTTCAGAATATTGCCGGCCATGCTCAAAAACTGAAATCAGGTTATGAAAAACTTAAAATACTTGCCGACAGGCTGAATGTCATTATCTCCGACGATTCATGCAAAAATGCAGTGCCCTGATAAATTTAGATCCGAAATCTCCTGTTAAAAACCAGTATTCATATATTAAAGTCAGGGTAGATTCCCTGACTTATTTTTTTGATATAATTCAGTGATATCTTTTTTTCAGAAAACTATCTTAAATAAAATACTTGTAAAGAAACCGGCATCCCCTATTTTAACATTAATTATAAGGATACCCTTTTTGAAAAAACTTAAACTGATAATTGTATCAATTCATATAAAAAATTCACCTCAGGCAATGCCTCTCGCCGCAGCATTACTGAAAGCACAGCTCGATTCAATCCCTGAGATTAAAAATAATCTCGATACATCCTTCATGGACTTTTACATCGACGACACTGCTGAAACAATTGCTGAGAAGATAAATGAACAATCGCCCGGCATAATCGGTTTCTCAACCTACCTATGGAACAGAAAGCTGACCGTTGAAGCCGGCATTCTGATTAAACAGAAATTCCCTGATATAATACTTTTTGCAGGAGGTGCTGAAGCTACAGCTCTTCCGGAGAATCTCCTAAACAGCGCACCATTTGACTTTGTCATCAAAGGTGAAGGCGAACTGGCCCTTGCGGCGGTTATGAAAAAGTTAATCGAAAATCAATCATACAAAGATATAGCCGGAGTTTTTACCGGTAATATAATAACTGATCCGGGAAAAGAACAATGGCCTGTGATGAATCTCGATTTACTCCCCTCCCCTTTTCTTACAGGAGTCATTGATATTGAAAAGTACTCGGGAGTTCTCTGGGAGCTTTCAAGAGGCTGCCCGTTCAAATGCAGTTTCTGTTTTGAATCACGCGGAGTTGCAGGTGTGCGCCAGTTTTCTTTAGAGCGTCTTCAGAAAGAGCTGGAACTATTCGAATTTAAAAAAACAAACCAGGTATTTGTACTCGATCCGACATTCAACCGCGACGCGAACCGGGCGAAAAAAATCCTCCGCATGATACTTAAAACTGCCCCGATGATTCACTTCACATTCGAGGTAAGGACTGAATTCATTGATGCGGAGATGGCTGAACTTTTTGCCATGATAAACTGCAGCCTCCAGATTGGACTTCAGAGCGCCATTCCTGACGTACTCTCAAACGTGAACAGGAAAATTGATCCGGATAAATACGCGGACAAAATTTCTCTGCTCAATTCTGCAGGAGTAATCTTCGGGCTCGACCTTATTTATGGGCTTCCCGGCGACACACTCGAAGGATTTAGACAGAGCTTAAATTACGCGCTAAGGCTTCAGCCGAACCACCTTGATATTTTCCCGCTTGCTGTACTTCCGGGGACAGCACTATATGAAGAATCGGATTTTTTTAATTTGAAGTATCTCAAGGATGCGCCATACACTCTTATATCCTCCCCCGGATTTTCTGAACAGGAAATGACCGCGGCAGAATCATTAAAAAACGCATGTAATATTTTTTACAACATGGGCGGTGCTGCAGGATGGATGTTCATGGTTTTTGAAACTCTTGACATTGATCCATCAGATCTTATTGAAGATTTTGGAAAATTCCTTTCTCATAAAAAAATAAAATCAGACCTTTCGAGAGAAGAAATAACCATTCTGCAGACATCTTTCGTGAAGGAAATTTTCGGAGAGCATAATAAACAAAACCTTTTCCCTGTAATGGAAGATATAATTATGTTTCACGGGGCACTGAACAGATCACTTTATTCAGGTCCCTATACAGGCAAAGTAATAACTTCATTCAATGAGAAAACTATTTTCAGACTATCTCCCGGGACAAATTTTCTTACACTTAAATATAATTTTGATGACCTGATGACTGTAGGAGAGTTTACATTAGAGGAATTTAAAGCAAACTATAGTCCCGAAAAAACTTATGTAATAATCTATAATTCCGGCGGCGAGGTGAGACCCCTGATAGCCGATGATAAACTGAGTAAACTTCTGAAAACATTCTCAGCAGAACTTACGTTGAAAGAAGCTTTAAAAATTAATTCATCCGTAAGCAGAGATGAAGCCTATGAATTTATTGAATATGCTGTTGCTCAAACGATGATATATATTGTTTAAATATTATATATCATCCAGCTGCAAGGGCGAATTAATATTCGTCCCAATAACTAAATCAGAAACAGAACCACCATTGCAATCATTGCCGGTAGAGCCTGTGTAAAGAAAATCTTTTTCTCAGCAGTGAATGCCCCGAAAATTCCCGCAGTAATAACGCATGCAAGAAAAAAAAGCGACACCTGAAAACTCCACATTTTGTCGGAGATAAGCAGAGACCAGATAAGGCCCGCAGCAAGAAATCCATTGTATAATCCCTGATTGGCAGCCATAACTTTTGTTGTTTCAAAAAATTCCTTCGGGAAACCTCTGAAAACCTTTCTACCCACAGTAGTCCACACAAACATCTCGATCCACAAGATGTAGAGATGCTCAAATGCGATTAATCCAATTAATATTTGAGATAATATTTTCATGTTGAATGATCTCCTTTTATAAAATATTTTAATTTAACCTGCTGGCCTTATGAAGAGGCAGTTCCCCTTGGGCCATGTAAATGTTGAATTTTTTAAATTCCTTTTATAATCAATTCCTATAAATATACTGTATTAAATTAAAAAAAATAATCATATTATCATTAAAAATAATTAATTTCATAAAAACTTTTGCTCTAAATCCATAATCCATCGTATTAAATTAAAAACATCTACGGAGTTACCCATGGCAAAAATAAAACTCACATCAGATATCTCCTTATCAAACGATGCAATGGGAAATATTCTCAATGTCAGGGAAGTATATCATGAATCATATATTATGGCAGTTAAAGCATGGCATAAACTTCCCGCTGATAAAAAAAGAATTTACTTCAGGAGGGCTGACAAATTCAACAGCAGCAGGAGCGCTTTCAACCTGTTTCTATCTGAGCATATTAAAAAACAGAAAAAGCTGAATCAATCGATGCAGTTTTAACTTGACCGCAATCCATTATAAATCTCATTATTCGTACAGAGACAAAACAGGAAAATTATGCCATCATGAACATAGAAAATACATCGCGCCTCAAATTCAGAGTCGAAGCCGAGCAGGAAAACTCAAAAGCACGCGCGTGTACATTCACCACGCTGCACAATACTGTGCAGACTCCGGTCTTTATGCCAGTTGCAACGCTTGCCGTACTGCGGTCACAGGATACAACCTCCGTTGAAGAACTCGGCTTTCCTGTACTCCTTGCGAATACATATCATCTTCTTCTGCGCCCGGGTACTGAAGTTTTCCGTAAATTCGGCGGGATACATCAGTTCATGAACTGGAAAAGATCTGTCCTTACAGACTCAGGCGGATTCCAGGTTTTCTCACTGTCAAAGGATGTAAAAATCACAGAGGATGGTGCGGTATTCAGAAGTTACCATGACGGTAAAAAAATTGTTTTAAGCCCCGAAACAAGTATCCAGACACAGAAAATTATAAACAGCGATATAATGATGGCAATGGACCAGTGTATTCCATCCACATCCGAAGAGTCTCTCTGCAGAAATGCAGCAGATATTACAGCAAGGTGGGCCGAGCGAAGCATTGCCGCACGGGGAGATTCCCCTCAATCCATTTTCGGGATAGTCCAGGGAGCATGCTTTCCGGAACTCAGAAAAATAAGTGCCCGGCAGATAACGTCTCTCCCTTTCGACGGATTTGCAATCGGGGGACTTGCCGTCGGCGAGTCGGAGAATGAAAGAAAGGATATGACCGAAATGACCGCATCCCTTCTCCCCGGGAATTATCCCAGATACCTGATGGGAGTAGGAACTCCTATAGATATTCTGGAGGCTGTTCACCGCGGAGTGGACATGTTTGACTGCATCCTCCCGACTGCAATGGCACAGCAGGGAGTTGCCTACACTTCTCACGGAAGGATGGAACTTCGCAGGGGAATATACAAATTCCAGGACAGGCCTCTTGATGAAAACTGCAGCTGTACGGCCTGCACACGGTATAGCCGGGCATACCTCCACCATCTGACTAAAACCTCAGAGTACTACGGCGGAAACCTGATTGGTATACATAATCTTACATTCTACCGCAACCTTATGGATTCAATTCGCGGACATATTCTAAATGGAACATTTTCATCATACTACTCTCAGCAGAAAGAAAGACTGGTACGAGATGACGATGAACACCCGGTAACTCCTCCAAAAAGTAAAAAGAAAAATAATCTTCCCTCTCTTGGAGACTATGAAATAATTAAACAGGATGCGGGCTTCCACAGCATACGGCATGTAAAATCTGGCGAGATAATGCACTCTGTTACTGACCCTGTAGTTGAAGCAAAAGATCTGTACATCAGCCAGTCTAAAATCCCCGTCATGCTTAAACAGATTCCTGATAATGAACTGGTAATCTGGGACGTGGGACTCGGCGCAGGTACAAACGCCATGGCCGCAGTTTTTGAATGCGAAAAAATTTTAGGCGGAAATGATTTTCAAAAAGGTGTAAAAATAATCAGCTTCGAGAGAGATCTCGATTCACTGCGCCTTGCTGTAAAAAATCCATCATTATTCCACCACGTGAGACACCCGGCACCGGCTTCCATACTGAGAAACGGATCATGGAAGTCTGACAGTTATAAAATAGAATGGATACTTATGGAAGGGGATTTTCTCGATCATATGGAAAAATCTGAGCAGCCTCACTGTATTTTTTACGATCCATTTTCACTCAATACTGACGGGCCGCTCTGGAGTTATAAAGTATTTAACCGGATATACAATCACTGCATAAACAGGCCGGCAAAACTTTTTACTTATTCAAGCTCCACAATGGTAAGGGGTGCACTCCTTGCGGCAGGATTTTATACAGGAACCGGCGCTGGTACCGGCCCTAAGGCCGCGACCACAGCAGCATTCACTTCTCTTGAAGCTGTAAATTCTGATGTAATGCTTCTTGGATCTGACTGGCTCAGACGTTTCCATCTGAGCAGTTCAAAATTCGGCAGTGAACATTCAGAAGAGGAAAAAGCACTGATTGAAAAACTGATAATAAATCATCCGCAGTTTAATAAAACATCCGGAGACGATCATAATGGAAACTGATGAAAAAAGCATGATGGATCCCACTGTTTTAAAAGAACTTGTAACAGTGGAAATGCCATACGGAAAATACAAAGGGGTAATCCTGTGTAATCTCCCTGAACATTATGTTGTATGGCATCATGAAAACGGTTTTCCTAAAGGAAGACTTGGCATGCTTCTCTCAACTCTATATGAAATTAAGCTTTATGGACTTGAAGATCTCCTAAGGCCGCTGAAAAAGAAAACTTATTAAAAAACCTTCACTTTATCGCCTGATAATGTTTAAAATATCCGGTTAATTTAATTATTACATTATTACTATTTTAGTAACAATAATAAATTAAAACGAACCTTATAAAGATATTTCTGCGGATATACGACATATGAACGTCCCTGGAAACCGGCTGATAGGAGCATAATTAAATATTGACATTTTTTTACGGACTACAGTCTAAGTATATTTAATGGTAATACTATGAATTCTAATTATTTATTCAGTGATGATTTATTCAAAGTGCAGTCGGGTTTAGCGACAGTAATTCTTGATATTAATCTGCATGTAATAAAATGCAATAAAGAGTTTTTAAAAATATCAGGCCTGTCAATTAGAAACGTAATTCATAAGCATTGGCACGATCTGATAATTTATGACTATCCGTATACCCCTCTTGAAAACGCGGAAATTTTCAGTAATCTGAATGCAATACCCTCCGGAAAATTCTGGTGTTCAATTAAGGACAAAAATCCAAGAAAACTTATATCAGCAACAATATCCTATAACACCGAGCTATCCTGTTATTATGCTACATTCTATGACATATCAGACCAGTTGGGGCCGGACAGGCTTTTACATGACGGAGGCCTGATGATCGGTTCAATCGCCGATAACCTGAAAGGAGCAATGGCGTTTCATGACAGGATGGGGATTATTAAACTAGCCTCTTCTGAAATCTGTAAAATGGCAGGCGTTGAAAAAAACGAGATCCTTGGCAAAAATATCAGAGAATTTTTTGACAGTAAAATAGTCGATAAATGGCTTTACTGGATGAACAATAAACCGGATCTGCTTCCGCCTTATCTGGAATTCGACAGTCTTAAAAATAATGATAAAATTTTCCACGTAATAGCATCTCCCAAACTTTTTTTCGATTTAAACAAAAGAGTAGTGGGATGTATGTTCATGTTTTCCGACATAACCGAATTGAAAAATAACGAACAGCGGCTGAGAATATCTGACGAAAAATATTCTAAAGCATTTCATGCGAGTCCCGCGCCGAGTTCCATAACAACTCTTAATGAGGGGCGTTATGTTGATGTAAATGAAAGCTATACTAAACTTGTTGGATACTCAAAAGAAGAACTTATCGGGAAAACATCAACAGACATTAAATTTTTTACTGTCCAGGAAGATAGAACCAAATTCATAAACGAATTGACTAAAACCGGTAAACTGCGCAATTATGAAACACAGATGTTCTCAAAAATTGCCGGTATAAGAACAGTATCAATGACTGCCGAGATTATAGAACTGCAGTCTGCAAAATGTATAATATGGGTTGCGAATGATATTACTGAGCGTATACAGCTTGAAAAAGAAGTTCTGACAGCAGCAAGCCAGGAACGTTACAAAATAGGTCAGTATCTACACGACGATCTTGGGCAGCACCTGGTAGGAATTGAAGCGATGTGCTCTCTTCTTTTAAAAAGGCTTAAAAATCAGAACAATTCCGAGGCAAAAATTGCAGAGGAAATTCATGAGTATTTAAAAGAAGCCCATGAAAAAGCCAGAGTCACAGCACGAGATTTGTGCCCTGTAAGACTTGAGGAGAATGGGCTCAGTTTTGCAATTACTGATCTCATTACAAAAACAGAAAAAATATTCGGAATTAACTGTATTTTCCATAACTTTAATATGTCTGTCAGAATATATAACAGCCAGGTTGCAATCAATATCTTCTATATCATACAGGAGGCTGTTAACAACGCTGTTAAGCATGGAAAAGTACAGAATATCATTATAACTTATTCATCTAACGAAGATAATATATATATCTCCATCGAAGATGATGGAGTGGGATTTGATGCTTCTCAGCCTTCCTCTGCAGGTATGGGCCTTGGATTAATGAAATACAGGGCCCGTGCAATAGGCGGAGCACTTGAAATTTCGAGTACCCCCGGAAAAGGAACAGAAATTTTAATCAAATTCCCGAGGATAAGTAATAAAAAATCCGAATGGGACTGGAAGGAAAAGACATATGAAGAAATTACGAATATTTATAGTTGACGACCATCCTATTTTCAGGAAAGGGCTTATTCAGCTGATCAATGAAGAGGCTGATATGGAGGTGTGCGGCGAGGCGGAAGATGTCTTTTCAGCAACCCACAAAGTACGTCAATTGAAACCCGATCTGGTAATCGTAGATATTACGTTAAAAGATACAAGCGGCCTGGAACTTATAAAATTCATTCAGGACAATAACATAAATATCCCTTCACTTGTTCTCTCAATGCATGACGAAAAGGTATACGCAGAAAGAGCTTTAGTTTCCGGCGCAAGAGGATATATAATGAAGCAGGAGATGTCGGGACAGGTAACAAGCGCCATCAGGCAGATACTTGCCGGGAAAATATATATAAGTGAAAGCATGAACGAGCGCCTGCTGAACAACTTTTTAGCGAAGGGAGGAGAGTCCGGGAAAGATATTCATGATAACGATCCTTCGTCTATCCTTACAGGAAGAGAACTTGAAATTTTCAGGCTGATAGGGAAAGGTTATACAAGAAAAGATATCTCCGAATTCTTAAATCTTAATGTAAACACAATAGGAACATACAGGGAAAGAATTAAAGAAAAGATGAATATTTCATCTTCGAATGAACTTCTCTCTTACGCAATTAAATGGGTGCAGAAGACTGAAGA
>DAONFJ010000044.1:0-29358 GCA_035403545.1 Spirochaetota bacterium | reverse complement strand
GATGATGCATTTCAATGGGATAATAAAATACTTATTGAGAAAGGAATTAATGCACGGGAAATAGAATTTTCAGTAATAGGGAATGATTTTCCCGAATCGTCTACTCCAGGCGAGATCCGGCCGCGACATGAGTTTTATTCTTATGAAGCAAAGTATATTGATTCAAATGGTGCTGAACTTCTTATTCCTGCTGATATAGATTTAGAATTAACTGAAACAATGAAACAAGCTGCAGTGGCCGGATTTTCAGCCTTGTGCTGTACCGGGATGGCAAGAGTGGATTTCTTTCTGGATCGGGAATCAAACCATTTTTATCTTAATGAAATTAATACTCTCCCAGGTTTTACTAATATAAGCATGTATCCGAAATTATGGGAAAAATCAGGAATTGATTATTCATCTCTTCTTGAAAAACTTATAGGTCTGGCATTAGAACGGCGGAAAAACAAAAACAGATTGAGAACAGATTTTTGATTCTTAATTTTTTTTGCAGAATGTTGTTATTTTAATTTCTGCAATGGTTGAGGAGCATGATCAATTTTAGAGTCTCACGGAGCTTTTTGACCAGGATATATGTTTATATTTATCTTGACAATTTATGGCAGAATCATTTTACTTTAGACTGAAAAAAAAATATCAAAAACCGGTATACAATATGAGCAGAAGAAAATCAATTATTCCAAGTATTTTTACTATGGGGAACATGTTAATGGGGTTTGTCTCTATTCTGTTCTCTGCGAAATATTTATCAACATATGGTAATCATGACTACCTTGTTATAGCAGGTGTTTTAATTTTTATTGGTGCTATTTTTGATGCATTCGATGGTGCAATTGCCAGGGCTTTAAATGTTGAAAGCGAGATAGGCATGCAGCTTGATTCACTGGCTGATGCAGTTTCATACGGAATCGCTCCGGGTGTTCTTGCTTATCAGGCGTATCTTCATAAATTGCCGGAAATATTCGGAATCAGCATTGGTGTTGCGGTCGCAGCAGTTTTTCCAGTCTGTGCGGTATACAGGCTCGCCAGATTCAATTGTGAAGAGGGCGGACAGGGATTTACAGGACTACCATCACCGCCAGCGGGAATTATAGTTAGTATAGTTCCTGCATTGTATTCAGTAGATGTGTTTTATTTTGATGAATTATATTTCGATGTTAACATTTATGTGTATGTTGCATTTTATGTAATAATAGCACTATTGATGGTTTCAGAAATCGATTATTCGAAACTTTTTTCTGTTATCTGGAAAAAAGGGAAATCAGCAAGAATAATAGCCGCTGTTGTGATCATTTGTTTACTTTTTTTATTTAAGGCCTGGTCCATTTTCGGAGTTGCAGGGATTTATGTCTTATGGGGAATTTTAAAGTATATATATAATTTCTTTAAAAAAGGGAAAAAGTAAAAGTGACTGAATTTTCACACTACAGTGAAGATGGAAGGGCTGTTATGGTTGATATCAGCCCTAAAAATTCATCAGATAGGTATGCAAAGGCCTGTTCCTTTGTAAAGATGGAACAGGCAACAATTGATGCAATTGAGAATAAACTCCTTCCTAAGGGGGATATTTTTGAGGTTGCCAGAATTGCCGGAATTCTGGCTGCTAAAAAAACATCTGATTTGATACCAATGTGCCATCCGTTGAAACTGGACTATATTGATGTAACAATAAAGCTAGATCGTGCAAAATCCGGTGTTGTAATTTTTTCCGAGGTAAAACTAAGCGGGAAAACCGGTGTAGAGATGGAGGCTCTTACTGCAGCTTCTGTTGCTGCATTAACTATATATGATATGTGTAAAGCTGTAGATAAAAACATGGTAATTGACAACTGCAGACTTGTTGAAAAAAGGGGCGGGAAGTCTGATTACCTTTCCCTTTAGTTGAATTTGTACACTTTTTGACACCTCTTTACTCTCTTTTAAAAATTTTTAAATATTATTGTTGTTTTATAAAAAATTAATCTTGAAATTAAGAAGTGCATTTATATAATTGAATTGTTAGCACTCGTTAAGGTGAGTGCTAACAATTCGAAATAAGTAGAATTCAATAACAACCTATATTAATTCTTAAGGAGGCTAATATGGCTATAAAACCGATAGGTGACAGAGTTTTAGTACAATTACTAGATGAGGAAGTAGCAAAAGTGGGTTCACTGTATGTTCCAGACACAGCAAAGGAAAAACCCTCGCGTGGTAAAGTTGTTGCTGTAGGAGACGGGAGACTTGATGGAAAAGATCTTGTTCCAATGAGAGTAAAAGTTGGTGATAAAGTTCTTTTCGGAAAATATGCAGGCGTCGAGTTAAAGTATGAGGACAAGGAATACTTAATCCTCAACGAGCATGATATTTTAGTAGTAATAGACTAATTAACTTTAACGAAAAAAATCATAAAAGGGGATTAAAATGGCAAAGATATTAAAGTATAATGATGAAGCAAGAAGAGCAATCCTTGAAGGAGTTATAAAACTGTCTGATGCAGTACAGGTAACTCTGGGACCTCGCGGAAGAAATGTTGCGATTGATAAAAAATTTGGCGCACCAACAATAACAAAAGATGGTGTTACTGTTGCGAGAGAAATTGAACTTGAAGATGCTTTCGAGAACATGGGAGCACAGATGGTAAAAGAAGTTGCGATTAAAACAAATGACATCGCAGGTGACGGTACTACTACAGCAACAATTTTAGCAGCGGCAATATACAAAGAAAGTCTAAAGAACGTAACAGCCGGTGCAAATCCTATGGACCTTAAAAGAGGAATTGATAAAGCTGTTGAAGCTGCGGTTAATTATGTTGCTTCTGTTTCAAGAGAGATCAAAGACAAGAAAGAAATTGCACAGGTCGCTTCCATCTCTGCAAATAATGATATGGAAATAGGAAATCTTATTGCAGATGCAATGGATAAAGTTGGTAAAGACGGAGTTATAACAGTAGAAGAAGCTAAATCTATTGAAACAACTCTTGAAGTAGTTGAGGGAATGCAGTTTGATAGAGGTTATATCTCTCCATATATGGCAACAAATCCTGAAACTATGCAGGCAGTTCTTGACAATGCTCTTATTCTTATTCATGATAAAAAAATATCAACAATGAAAGATCTTCTCCCTGTCCTTGAGAAAGTTGCTCAGGCTGGAAGACCGCTTCTTATCATTGCTGAAGAAGTAGAAGGGGAAGCTCTTGCAACAATAGTTGTTAATACTCTAAGAAAAACGATTACATGCGTTGCTGTTAAAGCTCCAGGTTTTGGAGATAGAAGAAAAGCAATGCTTGAAGATATTGCTATTCTTACAAAAGGACAGGTTGTATCTGAAGACCTGGGAATGAAACTTGAAAATACAACACTTGATATGCTGGGAAGTGCAAAGAAAATTCTGGTTGATAAAGAAAATACAACTATCATTGAAGGTGCAGGAGTTCAGCAGGACGTTAAATCCAGAATTGTTCAGATTCAGAAACAGATTGAAGAATCATCTTCTGAATATGATATTGAAAAGCTTCAGGAAAGAAAAGCTAAGCTTGCAGGTGGTGTTGCGGTTATCAATGTTGGTGCAGCGACTGAAGTTGAGCTTAAAGAAAAGAAAGCCAGAGTTGAAGATGCTCTTTCTGCTACAAGATCTGCTGTTGAAGAAGGAATTGTACCAGGGGGCGGATTAACACTGATTCATGCTCAGAAAACTGTTAGAGAAACTGCAGCAAAACTTCATGGTGACGAGAAAATCGGTGCAGAAATAATTGCAAAAGCAATAGAAGCTCCAATGAAGCAGATCGCGTCTAATGCAGGGCTTGAAGGTTCAGTTATAGTTGAAAAAGCCAAAGAAGAAAAACCAGGTATCGGTTTTAACGCATATACATTAGAGTGGGTAAATATGATTGAAGCTGGTGTAATTGATCCGGCTAAAGTAGTTCGTTCAGCTCTTCAGAATGCTGCGTCAGTAGCAGGAATGCTCTGTACCACAGAAGTTCTTATCTCTGATAAAGAAGATGATAAAGGAATGGGTGGTATGCCAGGCGGAATGGGCGGCGGAATGGGCGGTATGGGCGGAATGTACTAGGATTCTGAATCATACTATATACAAAAAAGAGGGTGACCAAAAATCACCCTCTTTTTTTATGTTTAACAGATAGTTCTTATTTATTGTTTATTGTCGTTTTGTATGTCTGTGATACTGCATTCATGTTTTCAAAATTTTTGATAATGTTATCTCCGTAGTAAAAATCTGAAAGCATTGAAGTTGAATAACCGGTATTCATTCTGAACCAGAGAGTATCTTTATTCATGAAGGACTGAAATGATGTTGATGAAACTGTTGAAAATTTACTATTCTGTAAAAGATTCTCTATTGTATCAGGACCACCGGAGAGTGGTGAATCTTCAACTTTAAAAAATCTTGAGAAAAAGTTTAATCTTACATTTGGAATTTTATAACTTGATTTGGTAATCTGGCCCCATTTCCAGTTTTCCATCAGAGGCCCTTCCTTTCTGTTTAAGAATCTCATTGCATTTAAAAAAGCTATATCATAAACCATTTCCCGGTTTTTAACATTTATTACAGAGTCAGGCTTATCAAAAACAGGAGATGTGCGTTTAAGGCATTGTTCTAAAAAATCAGGGTAAAGCAGATAGGCATTATTTAAATTAAAATCCGAATCTTTTCCAAAATCATCTTTGTAGGATTCTGTTATATAATAACTGAGAGTCGTGTAAAATATTGATGGAGACTGAAGCCCGGATTTTGCTGAATAATCCCAATCGCTGAAATAGATCATGGAAAGTTTTGATGATGTGAGCGGATTTCCTTCATGAATTGCTTTGAAAATCGGAATAAATTTTTCGGCGGCCACTGACATGTTGTCAGTGATTATATCTTTAACATGGCCATCATCATAAATTTTCTTTTTTGGAAGAAGAGAATCAAATTTTTCAATTTTAAATTGATTTGCAATAGTATTGCCGGTGTTAAAAGATAAATCCTTTGCTGATATCAGGTCACTTCCGGAATAATCTATTCCTGAAATCTGTTTTACAATTGATATCTTTGATGGAGCAGGTTTTAATGCTCTGCTGCCGTCTATAAAAATAAGATTGTTATTGTCTGATTGATTCATGTAACCGGAATATATTTTATATGCTTTTTTATTGTCAGAAATAATGAAACATTTTAGAGATGAGTCATTTGAAAATGCTGATTGCCTGATTTTTTCAATTTCTGTTTCAAATGGAACTTTCAGCATCAAGCTGATGTATTCAGCTCCGGGATGAACTGAATCTATAACCATTATCCTTGAATCCGTTCTGGTGGAACTTATCAATTCGCTGAAAACAGGACCTTTATCGGTCACCCACTTTAATTCAGAAATAATGTCATCTTTATTAAAAGAAGGTATCCGGACAGATTTATATTCTTTCCATAAACCTGCAGATTTGTAACGGGGAGTACTATTCTGGTATTCTGTATCAAATAGATAGAAGTTCTGAGAATCAGCATTAATGTTGATCTGAGTTAAGGATACAGATTCATTTTTGAATGAAAATATAAACGGCAATCCGTTGTAGGAAACAGCAAAGGTTTTTTTCCCTTTTAATTCTAATCTGACCGGATACCATCCCGGATAAACATTAGAAAAATCCTCATAATTAAGTGTAGTAAAAGCGTCACTTCCGGAAATGGAATACTCCGGAGCTATATAGATGGAATTACCCCGGGCAAAAGAACATATATATTTTTCAATTATCTCTTTTATTCTTCTTATAGTATATAGATATTGAACATCATCATCGTTATAAAAATACAGATATCTGCCATCTTTAAAGATGTTTTTAGAAGCTTGAAGCTTCGAAATCTGGAGATTGAAAATCAGTTCCTTATTGTTGAGATAGGAATTTGCCCATTCCTTCATTGATAATATTGCTATTACATCTTCAATATGCCATTCACGGTTTGCAAAGTTTCGAACATGATTTTTGTTCAAAACGAAGTTGATTCCTTTTACATAACTTTTAAGAGCATTAATCTCGTCCTCTTTCAGTTTTGCCGCGATTTCTTCCGCATCCTTTGTAAATCCCGCGGTGCTGCTGAGTTTATTCAGAAGAGCCGCATCATCACCCGCAAACTTATCAGACTTTCCAGTTGCAATAGATTTGAGGTACTCAATTACATTAAGCCGGTCTTTTGCATGAAGATAGCCGAGGGCAAAATAAAAATCGTTTACCGACTCAGCCGTAATTACAGGAATTCCTATGCCATCCCGTGTAATAGTTATCAGAGAATCAACATCACTTTTTTCATTACTGTTGTAAGAAATTTTAAAGAGATTGAACGCGATGAGCAGAATTATTGAAAAGGTAAGAATAACTGCTGTTACAGCAATTGCTGTTATTTTTAATTTTTTTTTTAGGAACATATTTTTATTCTGTCTTAATTGTTATAGTTGAATTGGTGATTTCAATTTTAGTGTAATAATTATCAAGCATTGAAAAATATCTTTTAAATTCACCTTTTACTGATATTACTGACTGATCTTTTTTAAGCTGTGAAATTCTTTTAATATTCTTGGTATAGATAAAACATTCAATCGAACCTTTGTCAGATTGAATATCTGCAAGGACACAGAAATCATAATCAACATTAGTTGAATTTATTATATCTTTTACTTTAACGTTTTCCAGAATGAGTATTTTCTGAGATAAATCATTTTTCAGGAGAAGAACTTCAGCCGGATTTTTTGATTTATCAATATTCTCTTTTACGGTTAAAAGGTCATTAATTGTTATCTTATCTTTAAAAAAAGATGTAGTATTGAAAGACGCAGTATTGCAGGATAGAAAAGATATCGTGAGAATTATTGAAAAAAGAATCTTTGATTTCATTAAATTGGAACTCCTGACTAATAAATTATTTATGATTATTATGTATTCGAATCTTTAAATAATTTTCTGAGAATATTAAAGGTTATTCATCAGAATTTAAATATACTCAAACATCTGTCAGTAAAAATAATTTATAAATAAATTCTGTCAACTTATTATAATAGGAGTTTGTCTAAAAACAAGTAACTAAATATAAACAGACGGTATTTTTGTTCTCGACTGCACGGGTGTAGCTGAGATAAATTTTTCCGGTATTTTTAATCTATTATTATACAAAAACCGGAAGAAGTTATTTAACATTCTATTCAAGGATTCATGGAAAAATGTGCTTGAAATCAATTTAATCATGTGAATTATGTCGGATATACAATTAAAAGAGAAATGGAAATGACAAAATTAAACAGAATAGATGAAGATAATATAGTAAACAGTATTATCGGTATAGGTTCCGAATTTAAAGGCGAATTTAAAATCAACGGACTGCTTAGAATCGATGGAAAATTTCAGGGGACTATCGATACGCACGGCAAGGTTCTTGTCGGACAGAGCGGCGACGCTACAACTGATATTAAAGCAAAACTAGTAGTCGTCGGAGGTAAAGTTTCAGGCAATATTTATGCAACCGAAAGAGTTATTCTTCTGTCAACAGGCGACATCAGGGGCAACATCATAACTCCAAGTCTTGTAATGGAAGAAGGTGTTAAATTCGATGGTAATTGCGTTATAAACAAGAGGGCAGAAGAATAAAATGATAGAAATTCCCAGAGCAGATTCAAGGCAGCAGGCAAGGGAGGGCGTTAAGGCCAGAACAAGAGCTTCCTCCGGCGGATCTAAAATCTCAAAGTTTACAACAGAGCTTGATAACAGAATTTCCCTTGAATTTAACGGAACTATTGAAGAGCTTATGACAGATCTTAAAGATCAGGAAAAAAGATTTCTTGATTCGCAGTCACTTTATGAGCTCGAAAAGTATAAAGCTCTCATTAAAAAAATATTAAAAATGATTCTCGAAAACGGTTTTGAATCCCGGAAACTCGATCTCACCAGCCGTGAAAAAAGAATGGGACGTGCAGAGAAAACTGTCATTGATAAGATCGACGAAAATCTTATAAAACTCGCTCAGATGATAACACAAAAAAGTGACGCATTTAGCCTCTTGAAAACTATTGAAGAGATAAGGGGACTTATCTTTGATCTGGTTTATTAAAATTTTATTCATCCAGTAATTATAAAGAACCATAAATGAACCAGAGCGGAATAATCGGGCATGAGCGGGAATTAAAAAATCTTTTATCATTGAAGAATGGTGAAGGTATGCCTCATTCTATTTTATTTACCGGGCAGAGGGGTATAGGAAAACGGCTTATTGCCGAAAGGTTTTTAAGCTCGTTTCTGTGCAGGAGCGGGAATTCTCCGTGCGGCGAGTGTAGTGTCTGCAGGCAGATTTCTGCCGGGACTTTTCCTGACCTTATTATTCTTGAAAGGGATGAAAAGGGTAAAATACCAGTCGGGAATAAGGACAAGCTGATGCCCGGATCTGTTAGATGGCTTATTGACAGGCTTTCCAGGGCATCTTCAACCGGAAATTATTCTGTTATTATTGATGGTGTTGATACGATCTCCGAGGCCGGACAAAATGCGCTCTTGAAGACAATTGAAGAGCCATATTCAAAAGCCCAGATTTTTCTCATAGCCGAGAGCAGAACAGGTATTCTCCCCACGATTATATCAAGATGTATTGAGATTCCGTTTCAGCCGTTAAAAAATGATGAGTTACTGAGTATTTTAAAATTATACGGGAAAAATACTCCTGAAACCGGGTTTTTTACTGCTATATCGGGCGGTTCGGCTGACATTGCGCTTAAGCTTCATGAGGAGAATGTTTTCAGTGAGATAAAAAATATATGCATCTCCATATCGGGTTTAGTTAAGAACGGTAACAATGAGATGTTTAAATATACTGATATTAAAGTTGTTCCGGACAATGAATTTTTATTGACTGTACTTGTCAATATTTACAGTTATATGGTCAGGTCCGGATTTAGTGATGAAAAGGGGCTTATTCCGGAAGACATATTAGTTGGCCATGAAGATGCACTTAAAATTGTAAGAATACTGCTTGCCTTAAAAAAAGGGCTTGGAAACAATTTGAATGTGAAGAATATTCTGAAAGGATTTATGTATTCTTTCGGAGAACTGGATTCCTCCGGATTTCCGGAACCTGATTTTTCATGGTTGTAACAAATTTTTCCCGTGCAGCTGCGCTGCACGGGAGAGAGGGTTACAGGGGGCGGCGCCCCCTGTAACCCTCTCTCCGCCGGTGCGAAGCACCGGCATTTAATAGCAGCCGAAGGCTGCATTACGATATAAAATAGTTGAGGATTATATGGAAGTTTCAGCAGTAAAATTGAGAAATAGCTACCAGATATATTTTGTAGATACAAATAATTTTTTCCTTAGACAGAATTCTCAGTGTGTTGTGGAGATTGAGCATGGTATTGATGTAGGACGAGTTGTTAAGATCCGCGGTTATCAGAACAATCCATCCCTTGCTGTGACAGGTAAAATTCTCCGGAAAGCTACACCTGAGGATTTAGGTAAAATTCAGGAACTTGAAACAATTGAAGAGAAGGCGTTTACAGTATGCAGGGAGAAGTCTAAGGCTAAAAATCTTGATATGAAACTTGTCTCTGTTAAATGCCTTTTTGATAAAACAAAAATAATTTTTTATTTTGTCGCTGAGAACAGAATCGACTTCAGGGAACTGGTCAGGGAACTGGCTGCGGTGTTTCGTACCAGAATAGAGATGAGACAGATCGGAGTAAGGGACGAGGCGAGAATCGTAGGCGGTTACGGGCCGTGCGGTAAGCCTATGTGCTGTTTATACCAGCGGGAAGAGTTTGAACCTGTTTCTATTAAGATGGCGAAGGAACAGAATCTTAATCTTAATTCAATGAAAATATCTGGTATGTGCGGAAGACTTCTCTGCTGTCTTGGATTTGAGTATAATACATACAGGGAACTGAATGAAACTATGCCTGAAATTGATTCTGTTATTATTGCTAAAGATAAATTTTTTAAAGTAGTTTCTGTTAATACTCTGAAAGAGACGGTTATGATAAAAGAAGGGGACAGGTTCCTTAATATTAAAACCAGAGATATGGAATTGAAAGACGGAAAGCACAAAATAAAAGATGAGCTGATCGAAGAATTATTCAGGATTGATGAAGATCCGGATAAATAGATAACTGCTTATTTATAGCGGGAAATTCTACTGTTCGCCATACTTTGGGCAGCGGAGATATATTTTAATCACGTTTATGAATAGTTGCAGAAATAGATATAGTTGAGGCGGGAAATGGAAAAAGTTTTTTATGTTACAACACCAATTTATTATGTAAACGCGGAACCTCACATAGGGCATGCATATACAACAATTCTTGCAGATTTTGTTTATAGACTGCATTCGGTACTTGGATATGATTCATATTTTCTGACTGGTACAGATGAACATGGCGACAAAATTTTTACCGCAGCTGCTGCCGGGAACATGACTCCCCAGAATTATGCGGATAAAATCAGCGGTAAATTCAGGTCGGCCTGGGACGATATCAATATTAAGTACTCTGATTTTATACGTACAACGGAGCCGCGGCATAAGGAAGTTGTTCAGAAGATTCTGCAGAAAGTTTATGATAAAGGTGATATCTACTTCGGCAGCTATGGCGGTAATTACTGTGTCGGCTGTGAGAGATTTCTTACTGACAAAGAGATTATTGACGGTAAATGTCCGGAACACAACAAAGCTCCTCAATTTATAGAAGAGAAAAACTATTTTTTTAAAATGAGTAAATACCAGGATTGGCTTCTTGACCATATAAATAAGAATCCTGATTTTATAAGGCCTGAACGTTATAAGAATGAGGTTCTCTCAATGCTCAAAGGGGATGCGCTTGAAGACCTCTGCATCTCGCGCCCTGTGTCAAGACTCACATGGGGTATACCTCTTCCTTTTGATGAGAATTTTGTTACTTATGTATGGTTTGACGCTTTGATAAATTATGTAAGCGCGATTGGCTATCCCGATGATGCAAAGTATAAAAAATACTGGCCTGCAGTTCAGCATATAATTGCTAAGGACATCCTGAAACCTCACGGTATTTTCTGGCCGACAATGCTGAAGGCTGCGGATATGGAGCCTTACATCAATTTGAATGTACATGGCTACTGGAATATGGATGAGGCTAAGATGTCGAAAAGCCTCGGCAATGTTGTAACACCTCATGATCTTGTGAGCAAATACGGCAACGACCAGATAAGATATTTTTTCCTGAAAGAGATGACTTTCGGCCTTGATGCTAAATTCAGTGAAGATGTTATTATTGATAGAATTAACTATGATCTTGCTAATGATCTTGGTAATCTGATAAACCGTACATTCAACATGGCAGGAAAATATTTTGAAAATAAAATTCCTGATTTGGGTGATGACAAAGCGGGGAGAGATGAACTCCTTACCGGACTTAAAAAGGCATCTGAGAGCTACATTGAGTTCTGCAGTAAATTCCAGACAAGTATCGGTCTTGAGAAGTTATGGGAGTTTATCCGTTCACTTAACAAGTATGTTGATGATACAAAACCGTGGCAGCTTGCCAAAGAAAATAATCTGGATAAACTGTCTTCTGTTATACGGAATCTTCTTGAGGCAATATACAGCACTGCTGTTCTTCTTTCTCCTGTGCTGATCAATATTTCTCCGGAGATTATTTCTGCACTTAATGCGGAGAAGGCGCCAAAGGATATTGATTCACTGAATGGTATGAAAAATCTTAAATCCGGCGATCTGCTGAAAGAGCTCGGTATACTTTTTCCTAAACTTGAAAAAGTTAAACCGGAAGTGAAATCTGAACCGGTTAAAGATAAGAAGGCCGACTCTGACGGCCTTATTGATATAAGTGATTTCGGGAAGGTTGATATACGGGTTGCACTTGTAATTGATGCGGAAAAAGTTGATGGTTCTGACAAACTGCTGTATCTTACAGTTGATTCAGGTTCGGATAAGCGGCAGATTGTTGCTGGAATTGCTCAGGTATATTCACCTGATGATATTAAAGGTAAAAAGATACTTCTGGTATCAAATTTAAAGCCTGCAGTGATTTTCGGTAAAGAATCACGCGGTATGCTGCTTGCTGCTAAAAAAAGCAGTAAGGATAAACCGCAGGTAATCTTTGCCGATGAAAGTATTCCTGTGGGCGCAAGGCTTGGTTGATATTTTATGCTGATAGGTATATTTTCCGACACTCATAATGATATAGAAGAGATGCAGAAAGCTATATCGATATTTCGTGAAAAGAATGTTAAAATATTAATTCACGCGGGCGATATAACATCCCCGAGGATGCTTGAGTATCTCAAGGATTTTGACTGCTATGTAGTTCTCGGAAACGGGGATTTGATAGATAGTGAAGATATTAACCTGAAGGCCGCGTCACTCGGCATGCGGCCTGTGGAAGATAAAATTGAGTTTGAGTGCGGCGGCAAAAATTTTCTGGTATTTCATGGCCATAATGTGCCGATGTACAGAGAGGCTGTGGCATCGGGGAAATATAACTATATAATAAAAGGGCATACTCATCACTTTGAGAATTATATTTCAAACGGGTGCAGGATTATTAATCCAGGTGCAGTTTACGGCCATGATGAGTCTTCTATCGCTATTTTAGATACAGATGCGGATAAGGTCGAAAAAATCGACCTTGAAGAGATTTAGTTTACAATTAAATAATCAGCTATCTACTTTATTTTCTCCATAATTCTTTCAAAATCATCGAGTGAGTAATAGCTGATTTCAATCCTGCCCTTGCTTCCTGAATGCCTTATCTCAACTTTTGTTCCAAGTCTGGAAATAAGATCCTCTTCCATTTTTTTAATCTGCGGGCTTTTTGCCTGCACCGCTCTCTGCTCGGTATTTTTGTTTTTGTTGTTTCCGTTTGTATCTTTTGACGGATCAATGATAGCTTCAAGTGATCTTACAGAAAGCCCCTTTTCAATTATCTCATTAAAAAGACGGAGCTGTTTATCAGGATTTTCCAGTGAAAGAAGAACCTTCGCATGGCCGGCAGTAATTTTTTTATCAATAATCCCTTCCTGAACTTCTTCAGGAAGATTCAGAAGACGAAGAGTATTTGTAACTGAAGTTCTGTCTTTGCCTACTTTTTTTGCGACATCCTGCTGCTTCAGGCTGAATCTCTGAATCATCAGTTTGTATGCTTTTGCCTCTTCAATGGGGTTCAGATTCTCTCTCTGTATATTTTCGATGAGAGCCATTGTGAAGTTCTGCTCTTCGTCAGCCTCTATCACAATTCCTCTGATTTTTTTCATTTTATTGAGCTTACATGCCCTTAGCCTTCTTTCCCCGGCAACAAGTATGTAGAGCCCGTCTTTCTCTCTTACAATAATCGGCTGTATAATTCCAACGGCAGCTATCGATTCAGCCAGGCCGGAGATTTCGGTCTCATCAAAGAATGTCCTCGGCTGATCGGGATTTGGAATTATTTTGGTGATATCCAGATCTCTTATTCTGTTTTTATCATTAATCAGATTGTTTTCAATATCTTCTACTGATGCGGGAGAAGTGGAAATAATCGCACCGAGTCCTTTTCCTAAGGCTTTTTTAGTCATTTTTCATTACCTCTTCAGCGAGTTTTTCATAAGCTATACTTCCGGGACAGGTTTTATCATAATGTCCTATAGGTTTTCCGAAAGAGGGAGCCTCGGAAAGTTTGACGTTACGCGGGATTATTGTCTGGAAAACCTTTTCCTTGAAATACTCTCTTACGTCATTTACAACCTGCTGGGCAAGATTTGTTCTTGGATCATACATTGTAAGAACTACGCCTTCAATTCTAAGAGCTTTGTTGAGCTGCTCCTGTACCATTACAATAATTCTAAGCAGCTGGTTTATGCCTTCAAGTGCGTAATACTCGCACTGAAGCGGGATAAGAACTGTGTCAGCTGCTACAAGACTGTTTAGAGTAAGTACTCCCAGCGAAGGGGGGCAATCTATAAAAATATAATCATAATGATTTTTTATCGGAGCTAATTTTTTTTTGAGTATAAATTCATTTGATTCAGTATCCAGCAGGTCTACCTGCGCTCCGGATAAATGGATATTGGCAGGAATTATGGAGAGTCCTTCTATATCAGATTTAAATATAGCTTCTTCAATGGGAACCTCTCCTATCAGAACTTCATAAATAGTTGTCCCCATCTCTTCAGCATTGACTCCGATGCCATAACCGGCGTTTCCCTGTGGATCTATATCTATAATAAGAACTTTTTTCCCTTTATCCGCCAGAAAAGCAGCTATATTGACTGTTGTTGTGGTTTTCGCTACACCACCTTTCTGATTTGAAACAGAAATTACTCTCCCCATCTGGAAATACTCCTTTTAATACAGGATTTTTATATAGAAAACTGGAATTTACTTATGTTTTTACCAAAATAATTATTACTTCAGGGCAAAATCCTGAGATTGCCAGTGCAGATTTGATTCCTGCTGAAAAATTCATGGCAGTTGTAATAACTATAATTTTTACTACAGGATTTAAGGGATGAAATCCCTTAAAAAGCCTCGGTAACGATACATTATACCGCTGAGATAGAGCTTTTGAGGTCATAAAAATAGAACTTTTAATGACCGTATTATATATTCATTAGATGAAAACTATTGTCGATTATGTAAATCAAAAAATACCCATGCGCGAATTAATTTCCCTGAAGGACTGGAATAAAAGACAATATAATCTGTCAATTTCATGATAAATATTTATTTTAATAAGTATATATCATGAAATTAAATAATGCCAATGCGTTATCTTAATCTTGAAATTGCAACTTTAAGAAATGCTGCAAGGAAAACTGCTCCAAGAACTCCCAGAATAATTTTCACAGCGTAAGTTACTCCTGGAGGTATTACAGTTCCAAATGCTGAAACTACTGAATGCATTATAAATCTGTCTTTTCCAGATGGGTAGACTTTAACAAAACAATAATCCTCTTTCAGGGAGATAATGTTGTAGCTCTGGGCAGCCTCCTGGTAGTCCCGTGAGACGATTAATGACATATTCCGGTCATATATTTCAAACATGTACCGTGCTCCGTCAGAAAGAAAATGGATGGTATTGTTACCTTCACGGAGGGTGAAATAGTAGGTTCGATAAGCCTCTTCACTTAAAAAAGAATCGACTATAATTCCTGTCGGTTCCTGGGATCTGGCTTTGACTCTGTCTATCGCTTCTTTGCGGAGATGGCTTCCTGCAATACGGTAAATATTGAACCGCTTGAATTCACTGTACACTGTACTGTAATAGCTTGTGTAAAGTATTTCGCCCCCGTCATGAATGAGCACACTTATGGGACCGGATTTATTTCCCCTGGGAGTAGGGAATTCTGCTTCGGCAAGTACTTCGGCGCCATCGACGTGTTTTAATGCGACCCAGCCTGTGTATTCCATGTAGAGAGCTGTTTTTCTTTTAAGGCTGAATTTCGCAAGGTCGCCTGTTATATCGGCTTCGATACGGCCCGGTATTCCCATATAGGGGAAATCATCAAAAAAATCAAAATCATCATAAGCCATAGCAAGCTGTTTAAACGCGTAGCCGGAAAAGTAGGATGAGCCGCCGTTTTTTGTGAACTTTCTGAAGTTATTTTTAAATGCATCTGTATCGAGTTCAAAGAAACCTTTGGAAAGTTTAACGGAAGTAAAATCTTTGCCCTGCCAGTTTACATCAAGATTATCTTCATACTCCGAAGAGATGCCTGAAGGAAAAAAGATGGAGTCGTATTTGCTGAATATTTCACTGTTTCCCAGATCTTTAAAATCAATCAGTTCATAATCAATATGATAGGTATCGAGAACAAGTTCAATGTTGTCGAACCGGCTTTTAACTACCGCAATTTTATTCCCGGCATAGAGATAAGAAGCTGAAGAAAATATCAGGTATATCGCGATGGCTGCTGAATTAATATTTTTAAAAGTTTTTAAGCTCATTTGTAGCTCCCGGTGAATAGTTTCATTTTTATATTGTGAGTCAATAAAAAAAAGTTGATTTATAAACTAATATATGAATAGTGGCTCATATGTTCATGTGTTAAAAGGAGGCCAGGTGAAAAATCCCGGTACAAAACTTGATGATTCCAGGTTTTCCGATCTGGCGGAGTTTTATAAAATTTTCGGTGACCCCACAAGACTGAAAATTCTTCTATCACTGAAGGACGGGGAAGCGAGTGTTACCGACCTTACGAAAAAAGTGAATATGACCCAATCGGCTGTTTCACATCAGCTCCGAATTTTAAAACAGGCACGGCTTGCAAGAGTCAGAAGAGACGGCAAAAATTCATATTATTCTTTTGATGATGAACATATTCATTTAATTTTAAAGCTTGGAATTGAGCATATACTTGAAGTTTAAAAATATAACAGATAGCAGTAGACTTGTAATTTCCCTCCCTTGATGGGAGGGGCTAAGGGAGGGAGAAGACAATAATATTATACTATCAATTTTTAAAGATAGTGTTTTATCACCCCCACCCCGGCCCTCCCCCATCGAGGGAGAGGGAGTTGTATAAATATTATGTTCAGGAGAAGATAGATGCACGATCATCATGAATCAGGGGACCATAATCACTCTGTACACGCGCACAATACAGGTGATGGTTTTAAATTTGCAATTGTTATAGCACTTAATATTATTATTACCGCGGCAGAATATATAGGCGGTGTAATTTCCGGAAGCCTTGCGCTGATTTCAGATGCGGGACACAACCTGTCGGATGTTCTTTCACTTATACTCGGCTATACGGGTGAAAAAGTTTCAGAGAAAAAAAGAAGTGATTCATACACCTTCGGTTTGAAGAGATTTGAAGTTTTGATTGCTCTCATTAATGCACTGACGCTGGTAATTATCGGGCTTTATATTTTTTATGAAGCAGTCAAGAGATTTAAAAACCCAGTAGTTGTTGATTTTTCAATAATGCTTCCAATTGCAGTTATCGGCCTCGCGGGAAATCTTATTTCAATGCTGTTTCTGGGGCATGGTAATGAAAAAAGTCTTAACATCAGAGCCGCTTTTCTTCATCTGTTTTTTGATGCCGTGTCATCTGTCGCGGTTATTGCGGCGGCAGTTATTATTTACTACACTTCAAATTACTGGGTAGATATTGTAATAAGCTTTTTCATCGCGGTTATGATCATCTGGAGTTCGTTCGGTATTCTGAGGGAGTCATTGAGAATTTTTCTTCAGGGTGTGCCGGAACATATCGATTCAGCTGAAGTTTATAAGGCTGTTCTAGGGATTGAGAAAGTTGAAAGCCTTCATGGACTGCACATCTGGTCTATCAACTCAAAGGAGATTTTTCTTTCATGTCATGTCTGCCTGGATGCGGACTCGGGAAGTGTTTCTGATGAGATTATTATAGAGATAAATTCAATGCTGAAAGAAAAATTTATGATTGAGCATACTACAATACAGGTTGAACTAAGTGATTTTTGCGGAGGGCATACGGGGGAATGCTGCAGTCATTGAAATTTTTGTAAGGTTCAGAGCCGTTTTTAAAACTGGTTCTCAGCTCTGAACCGGCAAAAAATTATTCGCTTTTTTCTGTTTCTGAACATCCGCAGCACGGGCATGTGCATATGCCGAACGGTTTGTAAGCCGGGCAGAATTTAATCCATGCTGTTGCAAGGTTAAGTACGCCTAATGCAAGAAGGATTATTGTTCCTATTGCACCCGGTTCAAGGATTATAATGTTTACTAAAAATGCTATGCCGACCATAGTTCTGATAAAGCTGTCAGCGCTTCCCATATTCTGCTGCATTGAATTCCTCCGGAATCTGTTAATTGTAATAATAGTTTAAGTTATCCGGAATTATATTCATTAGTAAAGGAAAATTTTATTATTGACACCAAAAATTATGGTCTTTTTTTATACTTATAGATTAAAAAATGTATAGCATTTTGTATTCCATGGTTTTTGCTTTTTGCCGTCATGCAATAAACGTTTTGATGAACGTCATTCCGGTTTTGCAGCTTCAGATTTTGCGAATACCGGAATCTCATACATCAATGATATGTAAACTATGAGATTATCGAGAATCTTTCTCCGTTAGCCCGTATTCCGTTATTGCTTCAGCCGGAATGACAGGTAATGTAGATATCTCCAGAATAAATCTGCTAATGTAAAAAAGAGAGGATTTTATGGCACGAGTGTTATCGGGTATTCAACCTTCAGGTTCGCTTCATATCGGGAATTATTTTGCAATGATGAAACCGATGATTGAACTTCAGAACAGCAGCGAACTTTTCTGTTTTATTGTAAATTATCACGCAATGACCTCTCTCCATGACGGAGCTGAACTTAGAAAGAATACAGTTGAAGCGGCAATAGATTTTCTCGCGCTGGGTCTTGATCCGGAAAAATGCTTTTTCTGGGTGCAGTCCGACGTCCCGGAAGTGACGGAGCTTTCATGGATTTTATCCTGCCACACATCTCTCGGCCTGCTTGAGAGAAGCCACAGCTATAAGGACAAAGTTGCGCGCGGCCTGATTCCGAATGCCGGCCTGTATACCTATCCGATTCTTATGGCTGCGGATATTCTCCTTTATGACGCGAATATTGTTCCTGTAGGCAAGGACCAGAAACAGCACATTGAGATTACACGGGATATCGCCGGAAGTTTCAACACAGCATATGGTGATATCTTTGTTATCCCTGAAGGTAAGATTGAGGATGATGTTGCAACTATTCCTGGAATTGACGGACAGAAGATGTCGAAGAGTTACGGCAATACGCTGGATATATTTGAAGATGAGAAATCTCTGAAGAAAAAAGTTATGAAGATTGTAACTGATTCTACACCGGTAGAAGATCCGAAAGACCCCGACACCTGCAGTGTTTTTGCTTTATATAAACTGTTTGCGACAGAAAGCCAGTTAAAAGACATGAGAGAGATTTATCTTAAAGGCGGAACCGGCTACGGCCAGGTGAAGAAAGATCTCCTCGATATTCTGATAGAATACTTCAGGCCATACCGTGAAAACCGCAGAAGATTTGAAAATGATAAGGCCGAAGTTTATAATATACTTAAAAAGGGTGCAGATAAAACGAGAAACGTTGCATCAGTTACTCTGAACAGGGTAAAAAATGCGGTGGGTATTAATTACTGATACTGTTCAAGCATTGTATCAAGCTTCACGATAAACTCTGTCATATGTTCAGGCAGCTCAGCCGTAAAAGACAGCTCCTCTCCGGTGACCGGATGTTTGAATTTTAGAAATGTGGATGCAAGGAGGAGATAGGGTACCTTGTACTTCTCCCACTTTTTTGAGTATATCTGATCGCCGATTACCGGGTTTCCGATTGACGAGAGATGTACCCTTATCTGGTGTGTTCTCCCGGTATGGATTCTTATATCGAGCATGGAAAAAGTACTTACCTGTGTATGCCATATCCGTGAGATAGTATATTCTGTTATGGCCTCTCGTCCGTCTTCATCAATAGTCATTTTCTGCCTGTATTTTTTATGGCGTGCGATAGGCCTGTTTATTACATCGTGGTCTTTTACCGGTTTTCCGATTATGACCGCAGTGTAGCGTTTTTCAATTGTTCTTGCCTGAAACTGTTTAACCATCCCTTCGTATGCTTCATTCGTTTTTGCAATTACCATAAGCCCTGATGTATCTCTGTCAAGCCTGTGTACAATCCCGGGCCTGTGCGGATCGCCAGCTGTTGAAAGCTTTTTTATATGGTAGAGCAGCGCGCTGACAAGTGTGCTTCCGTAATTTCCCGGACCGGGATGTACTACAAGTCCCGGCTGTTTATTTATTACTGCAATATCTTCATCCTGGTAGAGTATATCAAGAGGGATATTTTCCGCAACCGGTTCAGCATATTCCTCTTCTGATATGATGATTTCTATCTCATCATCAGTTTTAGCTTTGTAGTTGGATTTTGTAGGGAGCCCGTTAACTTTAATGCTTCCGTTCTTTATCAGTTTCTGTATCTGGCTTCTGGAAATATCAGTTTCGAGAGATGCCGGTATTACACGGTCTATTCTTTCAAGATCAAATTCTTCCGGTACTGTTATGGTGTATTTTTCTTCCAATGGATTCCTCTTTTTTGTCATTCTATATTGTATACATTTGTTGACAATAATTTTATTGTATCAAAATATAAGTTATTAACACTTAAAATTCATACAATTATTTACCAATGCGGAGTTTTATCTGTAACAGGGATAAGGAATACTGTACAGTTCCAGACTTATTTTCCGGCAGCCGCATGATGCGTACATATACCTGAAAGAGCACTGTGGTTCTAAAAGCAGAGTTATTATAACTATACTTAATTTAAATACCAGGCTGAATAGATAAAAAAATGTTAAAAAAGACCGATATCAAAGTGAAAGTGAACTCTTTTGTTCCTTACCTTGCTACATTTTATTATATAGAAATTATTTATCTGATGATATTCCTGAATTTTCTCTACGGGAAAATTTTCGCTGTTTCAGCCGGCCTTCTCCTTACATTCTTATTAACATTTCATGTTATCCGGCTATTCAACAAAAAAGATATAAACAGAAAAATTCAGCTGTATTGTATGGATGTTCATTTTGCCTATACCCTTGCGTATTTTTTTAATAGAATATTTTCAGAAAACAGTATAGGAACAGTTGATTCAGTTGTGATGGTATTCCGGTTAATTACAGCATGTATTGAAATTGCCGCAGTGCTGATTCTTACGGATAGAATTATTAAAAGCGAATATACTGATTAAATCCGCACAAGATCACAAGCCCGTATTAAATAAAAACAGCTTTATATTGTTGACATAAGGTCCTCGCCGTGTTTTAAATAATAAAATTTAAATCCTGTACGGTTTTTTAATGAATAACCGGAACATTCAATATTCCGCACCTGTACGATATTTTAGGAGGAATTATAGTGAAGAGTGTTAAAAAAAAGAACAGCACATCCAAACCCCGCGTAATTCTCAGGAGATGTGAAGATTATTCTGTTGATAAAATTTCAGGAATTATACGTGAAGCTACATCGGACCTCGGCCATGACATAAAAGGCAAAGTCTTCATCAAGCCCAATGTCGTATCGGCTAACAGGGAATATATACACAGCTCATACACTCAGCCGGAAGTAGTGGAGTCCATGGTAAGGATTCTGAGAGAACGTGGTGTGGATAAAATTACTATAGGCGAATCAGGCGGATACGGGATTCCGTCACGGCTTTTTCTTAAGGAGTCAGGTTACTCGGCAATGGGCAAACGCCTTGGAGTGCCTGTTGTTGATATTAACGAATATCCGTCAGTTAAAGTCCCGTTACTGAAAGGGGTTCTGCACCATGATATGCTGCTGTCAGAACTGATTAAAGAAGCTGATTACAAAATATGGATGCCGAAACTCAAATACCATATCTTCGCCAGTATAACAAATGCGTTGAAACTGAATATAGGTATACTGCAGCACAGTGAACGCATGCTCTTCCATGATTACCGCATACATGACAAGATTGTTGATATGCTTGAGGCCGGGTACCCAGACCTTATAGTGAGTGATGCCATAGACATTACATACGGTTTTGAATCTGCTCCTTACCCGGTAAAACTCGGTATTCTCCTTATATCGGACAACCCGCTCGCGGCGGATGCGGCTGCCGCCTATATTATGGGCTACAAACCTGAAGACGTCCTGCACCTGAAGATTGCAGGCGAACGGGGTTACGGCAGCCTGAAACTTAAAGACATATCGATTGAAGGTGATGCTGATATCGAAAAATTGAGGGCTAAACCGAAAGGAAAGACAAGGCTCTTCCAGCACCTTAATGAGCTTGATACACCAATTAAATTCTTCGCCGGGTATGCGCCGGGAACTGACACAATCTGTGACGGCGGCTGTGAGGCGGCGGTTAAAGGGATTCTCGGTACTATAGAAAAAAGAAGGCCCGGTTCACTTAAAAAAGCAAAACCCGGAGCTATTGTGCAGGGAATTTATAAAGGGGATATCATTATGCCGGGGCTTCCTGTACTGATGCTCGGAAACTGTACAACTGTTGAAGGGAGGCTTGATGCCGGAAAAATATACCGTGCCAAAGGATGTCCAATAGGGGTCAAGCAGCTTATGGTAAAGATTCCCCGTATATTCGGACTTCCCAGCCCGATGCTGGATCTGCGCGACGCATACCTGTTTGTAATTAATTCTGTAGAGAAAACTGCGAGTATTTTTAAACATAAAGTTTTGAGGTTAAGGAGCTGAAGATACTTTATGTTTCGTAAAGAACTCTCCTGAATGTAAACTCCATGTCATTCCGGCTTCAGCATGACAAAATGCCGGAATGGCAGATCAGGAAATATTGACGTTTAGTTTGCCCATTCGATAATTATATTTTCCATTATAATATAAAAGCATATTAAGCCTTTATATTCTCCGCAATAGCTCTTCCGAACTCGGATGATTTAAGTGAAGAAACTCCCTCCATCTGACTGGACAGATCAAGTGTTACTTTCCCTTCGGATATTGTTTTTTCGAATGCTTCAATTATCAGATCAGCGGCTTTATCCCATCCGAGATAACGGAGCATCATCTCGCCGGAAAGGATAAGTGACCCGGGATTTGCAATATCCTCTCCTGCAATGTCCGGAGCAGTCCCATGTGTGGCTTCAAAAATCGCGTGGTTATCTCCGATGTTCGCGCCCGGAGCTATTCCCAGGCCTCCGACAAGAGCAGCAAGCGCGTCGGATATATAGTCGCCATTGAGATTGGGTGCGGCAATAACATCATAGTTTAACGGGTGTATTATAATCTCCTGAAAAAGCGCGTCGGCGATACGGTCTTTTATTACGACTTTACCTTCCGGCTGAATCCGGTTATATTTTTCTTTCAGTTCCTTTTCAGTAATTGTATTTTCAGGAAACTCATCTTTTGCTGCTTCGTAGCACCAGTCGCGGAATGCGCCTTCGGTGTATTTCATGATGTTCCCTTTGTGCATTATTGTTACGGATTTTCTATTATGGTTAATGGCATAACGTACAGCGTTTCTCATAAGATTTTTCGTGTTACGGGCGCTGATAGGTTTTACTCCTATCCCTGAATCTGCCGCGATTGACTGGCCCATCTCTCCATTGAGGAAGGCCAGAACTTTCTCTGCCTCGGGGCTTCCCGCTTTCCATTCGATACCTGAATAAAGGTCCTCCATGTTCTCGCGGAATATTACCATGTCAACATGTTCGGGCCACTTAACAGGGCTTGGAACGCCTTTAAAATACCGCACCGGCCTTATGCATGAGTGAAGCCTGAATCTCTGCCTGAGCGCAACGTTGATGCTTCTCATCCCGCCGCCTACAGGTGTTGTAAGCGGGCCTTTTATCGCGATTTTATATTTTTCTATCTGATTTAGCGACTCTTCCGGGAGCCACTCGCCTGTTGCGTCTTTAGCTTTTCCGCCGGCAAGAATCTCTTTCCAGATAACTTTTCTGCTTCCGCTGTATGCAGTCTCCACGGCTCTGTCCATTACCTCGCGGGCTCCTCTCCATATATCAGGGCCGATGCCGTCACCTTCAATATACAAGAGTACAGGGTTATCCGGAACATTTATTATTCCATTATTATATGTTATTGTATTTTCTTTCATTGCAGTCATCTCCGGAATGTTTTTCGTTATCCTTCCTGATGGTAAGAGTTCAGGATAGAACCATAATCTCTGGATATATTTTCAGTCAGCTTTTATCAAAGGATTAAAACGGCGCGTTTTTGTCAAACCGGTATTGTATCAGGAATGATGAAATTTATGTTAAATAATGCAGCATGGAATAACTAAAACAGAAACCGTAAGAAATTCAGTGTGGTCCCGGATTTTCTGCAGGGAATAAGGCCGCCGTCCAAAGCCACCTAAGCCCCCGCACCCCCGGAGGGGGCAAGGCACTTCATACGGCTGATTATAAATAATAAAATGTATTAACTCACAGCGGCAACTGCATCCACAGCAAGTTTTTCGTAGAGTTTTGATTCAATAAAGAGATCTACAAGATCCGAATCGAGCTTATTGTTATCAGCTTCCTCTTTAAGAATTTTTATTACCTTATCAATCGGAACTGATTTTTTATAAGGCCTGTCCTGCGCGGTGAGCGCGTCATAGATATCGGCGATGGCCATCATCCTCGACTGAAGTGAAGTAGAATCTTTTCCTTTTAATCCGTCGGGATAACCTGTTCCGTCCAGCTTTTCATGGTGCCGCATTGCGATTTCGGGGATTCTTCTATATTCAGGGGGCCATGGTATTTTGCTTACGAATTTATATGTTTCAATTACATGGCTCTCTATCTCAAGACGCTCATCGTTGTTCAGGCTTCCTCTTTTTATCATGAGATTTATTTTGTCGTTTTCGGTGAGGATGTCGACTTTATGGCCTGTTATATCTATACATTCAATATTTTCTATCTCGTGCAGTATTCCTTCCAGTACCTGCACCGGGTCACGGTCCGTAACAGTAGGCTCATTCAGTGTCACAAGGTCGTCTTTTATTTCGATGATCCGCTTAAGTTTTGCTGTCTTTTCAGCCCTGATTCCGGTAAGTTCGGTTTCATAAGGTTTGTTGAGGTTCAGCCCCTGGCGCAGAATTTCCATCTCTTTCGCATAATAGGCAAGTTCAAGGTAACGGTACAGGTAGTCGAGCCTCAGCTTCAGGTTTTCAAGATCTTTGGGGTAGAGTTTTTTTGCTTTCTTAAAGATGTTAAGGTCAATATATACTTTCCCGAAGTCGTGGAGCAGTGCGGCAAATTCCAGTTCCTTTATATCATTCTCGTTAAAGTTGAAATCTTTAAGGTAGCCGGTATTCACTTCATTCACCGCAAAGGCCATCTCCGTGCAGATCTGAGCAACGCGGAATGAGTGACCTGAAGTTGCAGGGTCCCGGGATTCTATGGCGGTTACCGATGCTTTAACAAATTCTTCGAATTGTTTCTGTATCTGGTTTATAAGCCTGTTGTTTTCTATGGATATTGCGGCCTGTCCGGCAATCGCCTCGAGCAGGCTGTTGTACCTTTCATCAAACGTTACAACATAACGGTCAAAATCATCAATGTTTTCAAGTTTGATTTCAAATGCTTCATTCTCATATTTTTTTGATCCGGAGTTATCCTCTTTGCTGTTGATCAGCTGTATAACACCGATAATTTCATCGAGATGATTTTTCATCGGAACAACAAGCTGGGACCTGCTTATGTAATTATGCTGCCTGTCAAAAAAAGGATTAAACGAGTATGGGGCCATCTCGGGAATTTTATAGGCATCGGGTAAATTAACAACTTCTCCTGTTACGGCTACATACCCGGAGATAGATTTTTTGTTCATATCCATTACAAATTCTTCAAGCGGAATCTCTCTTGAAAAAGTATGAGAGTATTTGAACCTGAGGCGTTTTTTCCCGTTCTCGTCCTCTTCAACAAGATAAATACTTCCCGCGTCGGCACCGGTAATTTTTTTGCTGAGGTAAAGTATAAGGCGGAGGAGTTTCTCCATGTCTTTTTCACCGGAGAGCGATCTGCCGATGTTGATAAGGTCCTCCTGGTCTCTCTGCGCGTCAGTAAGCCGGTTGTAATACCAGTTTTTTTTCTGCTCGTTCTGGAAGTGTTTCTCTATTATGGACAGGGATTTGTTTATTACAAATTTAAGTTTTTTCGCGGTGGCGGTTTGAGGGAGGAAGTCGCTTATATGATACAAGCGGTCCAGGTTCCGGTCGTCAAGTTCCTCTTCCTCTCCGACAAGAAGCATCTGGTAGAATACTCTCGAATAATCTATCAGGTTTAAATGCTTATATATATTTTTATATCTTGGCAGCGGTATTATAATAACAGTAAGGAGAGTGCTATTCCCGGTTTCCAGTAAAATTGAATCGATCGTTTTTTCTATATCAGCCGAGTAGAGGACGGGGAACTCCATGTCTGAAAGTATAGATATGCTGTTCTTAAGCTCTTCAGCTATTATAATATTTTTGATTACATTTTTTCTTTCGGGCCTCATAGTAATATTTTTCCATTTAAGTATAATATAAATTTATGATAAATAAGATTTGAATAATTGCAAGTATTTATTAAAGAATCGGGATGAAATTAGCTCATCTCACGGGCAATATCATAAAGTTATGCTCTCCCCCCATCCGCCCTTCGGGTAAAACTCACCCATGAGAAACGGGGAAGGCATTCTCTGTAAAATTTTAACTTAATGGCATTAACCGGCGGTGAGTCATAATAATCTCTCTGCTGTTATAGTGAACCTAAAAGCTGTTTCCGGAGAAAATAATTATACGGAAACAGCTTTTTTTAACGAAAATTCGGGTCCGGCATCATCTCCCATGATCATTACTACATTTGATTCACCCGGCGGGACCATGGGATATACGTTGTACTCTCCGGTTACCGGAACATTGATCAGCACGGGGCCGGGAATCTTCATGCATTCCTCAATAGTTAGTGAACCGGGATTGAAAGGATCAATACCGCACCCTGTAATGTTGAAGGATTTTGCAATCTGCGGAAAGTCCGGTGAAGTAGTGAATGATGAAGCTATGTAGTTTTTGTTGTAGAACAGTTCCTGCTGCTGGCGTACAAGCCCTAACTGGCCGTTGTTGAAGAGAATTATTTTTACGTTAAGTTTAAGGTCGGCCAGGGTTGCAAGTTCCTGTATATTCATCAGTATTGAACCGTCACCGCTGAAACATATTACCTGCCTGTCAGGATTGGCAAGAGCCGCGCCTATCGCGGCAGGAAGCCCGAACCCCATTGTGCCGAGGCCGCCTGATGTGAGAAAATTTCTGCCCGGGCTGAACGGGTAATTTCTTGCAACCCACATCTGGTGCTGCCCTACATCTGTTGTGATTATTGCATCATCCGCTGCGGCGGCACTGACTTCCCTGATTACGGATTCCGGATGAGCGGGTATACCATGATGTTTTTTATCATAGCGTATTTTTTTATCTCTGCAGGTTTCTCTCCATGCGTCACGGCTGTTCTCTTCAATCATCGGGAGAATAGCATTAATCGCGCTCTTCGCGTCGGAGGCAAGTGATATGGATGTTTTTTTGATCTTGTTAATCTCTGACGGGTCAATATCAATATGAATAATATCGGCTTTTTTACCGAAGTGTGCCGCGACACCGGTTGTCCTGTCGCCGAAACGGCTTCCGATGCAGATGATCAGGTCTGATTCATCAAAGATTATATTTGTGCTGTGGTTCCCGTGCATTCCCACCATGCCAAGGTAGAGGCCATGGTTATGCGGGTACGAGCCGAGTCCCATAAGCGTAACCGCGGCAGGGATGGAGTTTTTTTCAGAGAGGGCTTTAAGTTCGCTGAAAGCTCCGGAGGCGATGATTCCCCCTCCTGCGTATATTACCGGGCGTTTTGAAGAGTTTATTTTTTCAGCGATAGTACGGCAGATCCGTGCCGGCGGCTCTGAGCAGTTTGAAATTTCTGCAGGTTCCGGGAGAGCGTCAATTTCTATTACCCGCGCCTGTATATCTTTGGGTATATCTATTACAACAGGGCCGGGCCTGCCGCTTTGCGCTATACGGAATGCGTCGCGCATTATTGCGGGAAGTTCCTCCGTACTTTTAGCCAGGAAAGAGTGTTTGGTTATTGAGAGAGTTAATCCGTACATGTCAACTTCCTGGAACGCGTCAGTTCCGATAAGCGGGAGCGCTACCTGCGCGGTAATTGCTATGACCGGTATTGAATCGAGTTTGGCGTCTGCTATTGCGGTGATGAGGTTAGTGGCACCGGGCCCCGAGGTTGCTATACATACTGCGGCTTTACCTGTTGAGCGCGCCATACCCTGGGCTATAAATGCCGCGCCCTGTTCATGGCGTGCCAGTACATGTTTTATAGGGCTCGCATACAGCGCGTTGTAAAGGGGGAGTGCCGCGCCGCCGGGGATTCCTGTAACAGTTTCAATCCCGTGTTTTTCCAGAGATTTGATAACAATTTCCGCACCTGACATTTTCATAATGGGCTCCTTTAGTTTAAAATAATTACAAGTCTGTCCTGACCGACAGTCCGCACACTGCGTGTGCGGGAAGAAGAGGAGGCGCACCACGCAGCCGTCTCTTCATTGTGCAGCGCTTCGCGCCGCACGGTTTAAGTAATTACAAAATAAAAAAGCCCCCGCCGGTTTATACCGGCGGGGGCTTTTATTCTGTATTATATAATAACTTACCCTACGGTATAAACCGATATGTGTGTGAGCTGACCACCACGACCACGACGATGAGGTTTTGTAATATAGGTGATGTGCTCAGAACGGGTTTCATTTATTATTTATTCCTTTTAATATTAATAAAAAAACAGCCATACGGATTTATGTCAAGTTTTTTTGTGAAGAATTAAATATTTTGCGGGGGCTTAAAGGTTTTGTGCGAACCCTCCGCGCCGAAGCGGGTCATGGTTTTTACGGAATTTAACCGGTTTTGGATGCTAAAGAGCGGTTTATCTTATATCTGAGCCGTAAATTACCTGTACAGGCGGTGAATAGAAGCAATCCTTAATGAAAAACGGTGTAGCGACGGAGGGATGTGCCTTCTGGGTACTATGAGAAAGCCTGGAGGAAGCTATGAACAGGCTGGTGTTATCTTTTTTTAAATCTGCGTGTAGAATGTTTTCTTTTATATAGTGAGATATGTAAAGATTATAACCGCTCATCGGGAGCCGGCGGGCTTTCATGTTGTACTTATGTTTAACTTCCCCGGGCAGTTCCTGCCATGACCTTACAGCATCGCCGAAAGTTCTCCTGATTATTTTCTGTTCCATAGTATTCGGGTTAACAGGTTTTACAAATACACGGGCGTATTCTCTGTCGTAGCGGTTATATAATACTATGTTTCCAAGGCGCCCGCCTATGGATTGATACATCGGATTCAGCTTTATTATAGCCATGATATTCTCCGGAGTTTTAGATTTGTTTCATATTATATATACGGTGGATCCGGTTAAAAATTGAAGATTTTTTAAAAATCCGCTTCAGCAGAAAAGTTTTATCCGCATTCAGCTTTAAACATTTGTTTTTTCATTTCTTAGAACGCTTTTGGAATTATATGAAATGGCTTATTTGTTTAGTTTTGTATTCTGGATAGTGATAAAAAATAAATAAATAAAAAATTTTTTAACCGGGAGACTCTGTTTTAACACTATATAATAAGAGCTGAATGATTCATTTAAATATATATAAAGAGCCTGTTGATAAATAAAGGATATCATTTTAATAAAAAGAGCTTGTATTGTTCTAAATACAATAATACTAGAAAGAATTAACTTTCTGCTGGAAGAATCCATGATAAAAAAAACCGGTCTGCTGAATATTGTCTATGTACTGATACTTTCTGTTTCTCTTAACGCTGCTGAAAGCAGAGATATTATCCGTGAATCAGCCCGGGG
>DAONFJ010000043.1:15396-29451 GCA_035403545.1 Spirochaetota bacterium | reverse complement strand
GGAATAGATATATAACGGACTGCTTCAAATATATGTCAATTTAAAATTTTTGTTGTATTGCTGAAGGGACTTTGATTATTATTAAAATTACGTTTTTTTGTAAGAATAAAATCGTTTTTGAATTCTGTATAAGGCAATTTATAGAGACATTTTTTCTGAAACAGGGTATAGTCATTTTAAATTGATTTTTATAGGGTCTAAGTGGTGACAGCTCCTTAACAGCCCTGCAGGATTCCTTTTGCTGCTGTAAAACAATGTTTTCAGCAGCGTATAATAATATTTTTCGGAGATTTTTAATGGAAAACACTAAATTCAAGATACTGATTTTTAAGATTCTCCCCAAGGGATTTATATCAAGAATTTTCGGCTACACATCGCTTATTCCCCTCCCGCAAGGTTTGATGAAAAAAATTATTGCGTGGTATTCTGTAAAATACGGGGTAAATCTTGCTGAAGCGGAAATACCTGCGGAAGGTTTTAAAAATCTGAATAAATTTTTTACCAGAACGCTTAAATCCGGTTCTAGAAAAATTGATGAGGATAAAAAATCTGTAGTAGCGGCAACAGATTCACGTGTAGATCAGTATGGAGATATAACAGACGACAATATACTTCAGGCAAAAGGTGTTGATTACTCACTGCGGGACCTCATACCGTCGATTGAGGCGGAAAAGTTTATAAACGGAAAGTATATAACCCTGTATCTCTCTCCAGGTGATTATCATAGAATTCATTCCCCTGTTTCAGGAAAAATAACCGGTTTTTTTAACATTCCGGGGAAATTGTACACTGTTCAGGAGTTTATGGTTAAAGGATTTAAAGGACTTTTTGCTGTTAACGAAAGACTTATCACGTATATTGAAACTGATAATGGTGCGGTTGCTGTTTGTAAAATAGGCGCGATTAATGTGGGCAAGATATCCCTTTCCTACGATCATTCTGTTACAAATAAATTTTTCCGCAATAAAAATGAGAAGATATATGATGAAGATAAAATGCCTCAGGTAAAGAAAGGGGACGAGATCGGAATTTTTAATCTCGGTTCTACTGTAATTATACTTTTTGAAGAAGGTATGGTTAAATTTAATGATTTAAAAGATGGGCAGATGGTGAAAATGGGAGAAAAAATCGGAACACTTTTAAGATAATTGAGTATTGAATAAATTTCAGGTATAGAGCAAGGGGTTTAAACCCCTTGCTCTATATATAGGGTATATAGCCCTGGTTAATGAGAGCCCGCCGTAATTTTAGTTTTGAGCTGATACTGATAATAACAAAAAAATAACATAAATAAGTGATTTAAGGCTTGAATTTTTATAAAATGATATTAATTTTTAGAGTTATTTTCATTATATTTAACTAATAAATAAAAAATGGGGGATGGAGTATGGGATACCATCAGGCAATGCAGAAGTATATAGACGGCCAGGTGAGATACTGGAAAGAACGGAAAGATGCAATCGAAGCAGTTGAAATCCTGGAGCATGCTGATAAGAAAAATAAACCTTTCGTTACTTTATCGAGAGAATATGGTGTGGGAGCATTCGGGCTTTCTGAAAAAATAGTTCACCTTATTAATGAAAAATATAAGCCTGTACCTGAATGGGCTTCTTATGACAGAAAACTTCTGGATAAAATAATGGATGATCTCGGACTTTCCAAGTCTCTTGCTGAAACACTTACAGACGGCGCCAGAAAAAAAATGACTGACTTTATACAGACTTCATTCAGCAAATTCCCTCCTCAAGTGGCAGTTTACAGAAGGCTTGTGGAAATAATCAGAACCCTTGCAGTAACAGGGAATGTCGTAATTGTGGGGAGAGCCGGTAATATAATTACCAGGGATATGGTTAAAGGATTTCATGTAAGAATTGTGGCACCTTTAAGCTACAGGGCGGAAAATATAAGCAAACGGATGAATGTGTCGCACAAGGAAGCGGAACAGCTTATAATTGATAAAGATGCCAAGAGGGATGGTTTTATCCAGGAGTTCGTAAAGTTTGATAACACAGATCCCAATAATTATCATATTACTGTTAATCTGGGGCATATGTCTGTAGATGAAGCTGCGGCTGTAATTGTAAATTCAATGAAGGATTGCGGATTCTTATAGGTGCTTGATGAATAAAGAAAGTATCCAGAGATTCGAACTGACTGAACTTCTTCTGCAGTATGATTATATGACTTATACTTTATTATGCAGAAATAAAGGTGAGGGGAAAAATCTCTGGATAAGAAAAATCGAGGGTGGAGGGTTCATCCTCGATATGGCTGAAGATAGGGATAAAATATTTATCTCTATCGAATCAGACGAGAAGAGCGGGCAGTTTATTGTTTTAAATAAAAAAGACGGCCTCACAAACTGGTTTATCCCCGGTAAGGCATACATGTTCCGTATTTTTTTAAATTCTGTTTACCTGATTTTTGTCGATGGTGATGATAATTTTTTTCTAATTAAGGCAGCATCGGAAGACGGCAGAAAAATATGGCATCATCCTGTAAATGATGGACTTTCAGCTTATACTATTAACAGTGAGTCTGTAACTCTTAAATATGCTGACGGTAGAACTTCTGTTCTAAACAGCAGTACAGGTGAACTTTTAAGATAAAGCCGGAGGAGATATGCTTAATATTAAAGTTGAAGACGCTACAAAAATTCTCTCACTTTCAAGGCAGCTGAATAACTATAAAGCTCCATTCAGGGTACTCGGCGAGTACAAGCTTATTGATAACGGCGTAACTCCTGAAGCAACAGTTCATATTGAAGCAGATAATCAGATAATACATGAAGCTTCGAACGGGAATGGCCCTGTCGATGCACTTGCGAATGTCCTGCGGAAAGCACTTGCCCCGTTATTTCCGGAAATTACAAAAGTTAAACTTGCCGATTATGAAGCGAAAATTCTTGATGCACGCCACGGAACCAATGCCGAAGTCGAAGTTACAATAATATTCACTGACGGAGAGGATCTCTGGAAAGTATACTGCATGTCAGGGAACATAAATTATGCTTCATTCTGCGTGCTGATTGACGGATTTGAATATGCCATACAGAAAGAACGCCGCTCTATCTGATTATATAACAGTGCCTGATGAGAATTGATGGATTATCTGTGAGGTGAATTGTTCTGTAATAGCAGGGAGATTTTTTTACTCCCTGTTTCCGGAATTATTAAATGGCATTTCAGCCGAAAATGATTTTTATCCCGATACCGAAAAAAAGTGAAAGTGTTACAACTCCGGCTGTAATTACTGAAACTTCAGCCAGAACTTTTCTGTAAACCAGTCCCTTGACTACAGACATAAAAAATGTAAAGACTGAAACAATAACAACAACTGCAGTGATGGCAACACCAAGAGCTGCGAAGTGGTTTGAGAAAATAAAAAACGGGCTCACGAGAAATGCCACGACGGCTGTATATATTATTCCTGTATAGATTGCAGCTTTTCGCGGAGCGTCAATATCTTCACTATCCGCTTTCTGGGAAAGGTATTCGGATGCAACCATGGCGAGCGTGGCGGCAAGGCCGCTGATTAGAGCTGTCTTTCCAATCATGAGGGAGTTTGCGATTGCGAATGTAAGCCCTACAACAATTCCGGTTATCTCCTGTATTGAATTGTTTATAGCAAGGACCATTGAACTCATGTGTTTAATAACATCCTCTTCAACCTGGCCCATCAGCGCCGCTTCGTGTTTTACTTCTTCCTGAATTATTTTTTTAATTCCAGGAACGATTTTTTCAACTCCTTCGTAGTTATGTTCTGCCTGCTCCTCGCCATTTTCCATCATTTTGATTGTGAAAGTGAAACCGAAGATCCTGGATACAAACCTGTGAAATATAATTTTAAACCAGGCCGGCTTAACATCCTGTCCGGTAATCTTTTTAAAAAAGTAATAATGTTTCAGTTCATCGTCAGAAATCTTTTTGAGGATAGCTGCATTTTTACCTGTCGCCCTTTTTGCAAGTGCACCGTAAAGCATATGTTCTGTTATCTCATTTTTCTGGTATTCAAGAATTTTTTTTATTGTTTCTGAGTCCATTTTTTTCTCCCTGTTTTTTACAGTACTGTAATAACATTATCTTTATTTTTTAAAGGATTCACCCTTATTTCACTACCGCTGTGCATTCCAGGGATTCACCCGGGAATGTGATTAATACCGTCAGGTTATCCGGAATGGAGGCTTGTGGTGTTCAATGCAGAGGGTCATGTAAATAATTTTGTTGCGGTTATATTATAACCGGCAGATTCTTTTAATAATCTTTTGGAGAGGATCATAAGAATGACTGGTCATCTGACCTGAATCTATACGGTCAGGGTATCAGTTTCTCATATCCTCCCTGTAAATATCAATGCTGAACGGAATCCATTTATCAAGAAGAGGTTCGGCATCCCTGTTCGATCTTGCAAGATTTACGCGCGCGTATTCATTCTCCTGGTTCATCTTCTGGCCGTAATCAATAGCTTTCCAGTAGGCAAGATCCCGTTTCTGGTGTTCGCCTGTATTCTGGTACACAGCTCCAAGGTTATTATATGCTGACGAGAGTGTCTGAAACAGTTTGACATGCGAAACTTTTGAGAGATCAACAGTTCTGATTTTATCCGCTTCGTATTCCATAACTGAAATGAGTTTCAGATACTCACCTTTTGCTGCCTCATAGTTGCCTGGTCCTGCGCCGTTTCCTGAATTGTAAAAAGCATTCCCCAGCGAAAGCATAAGTTCGGGAGATTTTACAAAATCATCGTAGAGGTGCAGCCAGAGATTCAGAGCCAGAGAATACTCACCCTTGAGGTAATGGATCCGTCCCATGTTATAGTACAATTCGGATGAAGTATAATTAAAATTTAAAGCGTCAGTATAGAATTTCTGTGCGAAGCTGTAGTTCTCCATCTTCTCAATTTCATTATCGGCGATCTCATCATCGAGAGCGCCCTCTCTGCTTTTAACTTTATCAAAGAAATAGTAAAAAATATTCCCAAGATACATATTGGTTTTTCCGGGATTCTCTGTTTCCTTATAAAACTCTTCACGTGTAAACTCGGGCTGGCTGCCGTAATTATCAAGTGCTTCTTTTAAATATTTATATGCCTTAACCGGTTCTTTTGTCTGATAGTAGTACTCGCCTTTCAGATGCAGCGCGCTGTAATACTTCGGAGCGAGGGCAAGGGCTTTATCCAGATACCTCTCCATCTCCATCAGATTCTGCCTGGCAAGATGGAAGCGTGCGAACTGTATGTGAAGCTGCGGATAATCCGGATCACGGTCGTTTAATGCATGAAGGACTTCCATGATTGCAGGATCAGTGTTGTCGCTGCTGTCAATAAGCCTTGGTGATGTTACACCATAATCTATTCTTACGTTTGAATCTCCCTTTGCTCTCTTATCAAGATAATAGCCGGCAAGTTTTGAAAGCAGAGGTGACGGAAGTTCCGCAAGCATATCCTTTTCACGCAGTTCAGCATGGATTGTCGCTGTAAGAGGGAAAGAATCTCTCTCTATGTAAAGATTTAAAAGTCCCGAGTAACCTGCGACTGAATCGGGATCAACTCTCAGTATATCTTCATAATACTTTTTAGCTTTTAGATACTGGCCCTGATAAAAATATGCGTTTCCTATGCCAACGAGTGCACCGATGTTCTCACTGTCAACGAGAAGTGCCCTGCGGTAAAAAGTTATAGAAAGATCGAGAGCTGTATTTATTCCCTGCATTTCCTTTTTATCTGCAAAATACCACTTCTGAATATTCGGCTTCAATGATTCGAAATATTCATTCGTAGTTTTCGCATAGAAATAACCGAGGTTATTAAGGGTATCTATATGAGTTTTATCAAGCGTATATGCTTTATTAAGCTTTTCAAGCGATTCAGCATAATCTTTATTTGACAGGTATGCCCTGGCATATTCATTATAACCGTAGAGGTAATCTTTTATATACTCTTCATCAACTTCGCGGAAAAGTCTTTCGGCTTCATCATAACTATTTTTTCTGTTAAAACGTTCACCCGGGAGGCTGCTGTTTATAATCAGGGCAACCCCCTGACTTATAAGTTTTTTAGCCATATACGGTTTATAAACATACTGGTATGACAGTATTGTTATAAAAAAAGCAGCGATCATGGAGACACCGAAAATACCTGTTGCTTTCAGAAGCTTCTTCTGTCTTTCTCTTCCTTCAAGTGAGTATTCCGGCCTTGAAGTGATCACTCTTCTTCTGGGTGAAGTTTCATCAACAAGTTCTATTCTTGTTTTAAGTTTTTTCTCGAGAAACCTGTGGATGGAATCTTCAGATTTTCCTGTAATAATCATGTCGACAAGCTTTTTCATATCCGCAGGAGGGATAAGGTCATTAATTACGGTTTCCCTGATTGCCTGTCTTACTGCAGGATTAAAAAGTATTATTGCTTTTTTTAACCTTGCCATATCTTTACTGGAGAGTTCCATTTCCGGGGATGAACCTCTCACTTTGTCTGTATCAGGTGTTTCGTAATGTTCGGAATGATCTATAATATCATCATCAAGAGGTTCTATCTTCAGAGTCTCCTCTTCGTCATGGTTCTCATCAATAAAATCATCACTGAATTTTTCAGGTTTAACGTTGTTTTTAGCAGCGGCTGTCTCTTCAAAAGCATCAGGTATACTATCTATATCGGCGAAATCATCACTGAAAGCTTCAATTTCATCAAGCATGGCCGGCTCAGAGCTTTCTGGAGCACTTGCAGGCTCTTCAAAATCGGCATAAGAATCTGAAATTTCATCTGCCGGTTCTGTTTCGCTGTAATCTTTTCCCTTTTCTTCCGGCATATCAAGATCACTTAGATCTATGTCCGGTATATCCTCTTTTTCTGCTTCCTGTATTTCCGCGGATTCACTTAAAGATATTTCATCAAGATCGGGTATATCAAAATTTTCCTCTGTTTCCAGAGAGAATGTATCAGGACTTTTTTTTGTTTTTTCAGAAGGAATTTCCTCTGCATATAAATCTTCAAATTCATTTTCAATTTTAGCTTCTTCAGAAGGTTCATCAATAAATGACAAGTCAGAATCAGAAAGCGGTAGTATTTCTTCAGGCTCGGAACCCGGCTCAGTTTCAAAATCGGAAATACTTCCTGTAATGTCTTCAATATCTTCATCACCTATTTCACGGGCATCTTCATGGAATAAATCCTCATCTGATAATTCTGCTATACCAGGCCCACCTTTTCCTTCCGGTTTACTTTCTTCGAAATCTAAATCCAGATCGGACGGCATATTGGAATCAATATCTTCTATGTCATGGCTGACTGTCTCGGCCTCTGCTTTTAACGGAGGTTTCACATAGGGCTTAGTAACCACTTCCTGTTCGTGAGGTGTATCGGCTTCTGTGATAACATTAATTATACGGTTTATCTCAGAAAGTTCTTCAGGTGTGTAGTTTATCTCAACTTTTTTAACAGCCATTAATTATTCCGGGTATTATTATTCAAGGAACTGCTTAATGAAAGGAGGTAATTCTGATGTCCGCCGCACCCTGGAGTGGATTGGAAATGTTTTATACCTTCTTTATGAGCAGTTGCTTTTTCCATTTTTATTAAAGGGACATAATTCATATAATATTTTTTGTAAATTAAAAAAACAATCAAAATTTAACAACTATTCAATAATCCGCGGAAAATTACCAATATGATATTTTCCATCCAACGTGAAAGACGGTAAATATAACCCGTTTAAACTTTTATCTTCAGAAAATGATAATTATTAAATTTCATTATAAATATTTCTTAACTATATATCGACATATAATATGTACAATTGAACCAAAATAGTAAAATAGACAATAATAATCACCGGATTATCAAATTGTACAGAGCAAAATACCGGATCAGGGATTTTTACTGTAATTCAGCATTAAAAAATGAGGATATGGATGAAGGGTTTTAAAATTATCAGTGTTATAATATTATCAGTTATATTAACATCATCAATGCCATTCGATAAATCAATAGTTTACTATTATACTCTCACACAGCTAAAAAATGCCGGATCACCTGAAAAAATCAGAGTAGTTATAACAGATAATATTGCGACGGGTAAGCCTGTAATTGCCGATGGGCTTCTCTTTACCTATAAAGACAGGAAAGCGGAAAAAGTTTTAATTTCGGGAAATTTTTCATCATGGAAAATGACAAAAATGACCAGAGGAAAGGATGGAGTATGGTTCTATTTCCTTTCAAACAATGATTTTTCCGGTAAGGTCGCATACAAGTTTAATGTTGATGGGTTGTGGACTGATGATCCGTATAATGCCTTTAAAGAGGATGACAGAAGAGGCTCCTACGTTTCGGTATCCGAAAATGATACTCCTGCTGACGGAAAACTTGTTACATACAAGGTTATTTCTAAAAACAGTATACTGTTCAGAACATATAAACCTGACGCAAGGATTATATCTCTGGTTGGAGATTTTAACGGCTGGAATCCCGAACATGATGTAATGAAACGCGGAACAGACGGCATATGGAGACTGGAAAAAAGGCTTCCTGCGGGAGTTTACAGGTATAAATTCATTGTGGACGGCGAGTGGTTACCTGACCTTTTTAACCCCGAGTCAGCTTCGGATAGCGCAGGAGACATCTGTTCAATTATAAAGATTAAATAAAAGAAATGAAGTACATAAGGGGTGCGGGCCGAAACCGCGCATCCCTCATCTTAGCGCACGCGAAGTGTGCACATCATCGTTCAGTAATTACAAAATCATTTTCATTAAGCCAGATTCCAGTGTCCCAATCCATTTTTTCGTTTATATGGAAATTGTTTTTGTAGGACATACTTGAATTATTTTCAATATAATATCCCAGATAGTAATGTTTAAGTCCAAGGGAGAGGGCATATTCGGATTCCTTCAGTGCGCTGAATGTTCCCAGCCTGAATTTAGTATACTCATTCCTGTAAATAAAATAAATACTGCTCAGGGCGTTTAGAGAAACATCAATAAAACCGACACCGGCCAGTTTGCCGTCAATGTAGTATTCAGATTGTATAGTTGGGCACGATTGTGTATAGAATGAGGTGTGGAAGTCTTCATAGTCCGAGGTTTTGTTGAACCTGCTAAGAGAATGGTCTTCATAAATTTCGAATATTTCATCCCTGCATTCAAGTTCCTTAAATTCCACACGGATTTCTCTGCAATCCCGGAGCACACGCCTTTGACTTTTTGATAGAATGAATTCATCTGTTTTTACTCTTATGGGAATACATCTTCTGCAATCCCTGCAGACAGGTTTGAAATAGTACATGCCGAATTTTCTCCACCCTTTGGAGAGAATTATATCAAGTTCTTCTGAGGTTACCTCGAGTGCGAAAAAATATGTAAAACGCCAGTTCCTTCCTTCGATGTAGGAGCAGGGAGATTCTTCACTTACAAGAGGTTCACTGAGCAGCTTCATATATTTTTTCCGGTTTACAGAGATCTACTTTCAGGAAGCAGAAACACATGTGGAGTGTCCCTGCAGTTACGCTACTCCGTATCGTGACCGGTACTCTTCCATTTTTGTTATCATTTCACTGCTTATTCCGAATTTTTCTCTCAGGGCGGAATCATTAAGAAACTCGATAATATCCAGAATGTTTACGATAGGGTAAAAAGTAATACCTGTTGATTCAGAAATCTCCTGAATTGCTGATTTTTCACCTGTACCTTTTTCCATTCTGTCGACCGAGACAATTACAGCGGAGATTTTCGGATTACCCTGTTTTTCAAGAATATCAATGGTTTCTCTCACGGCAGTTCCTGCGGTGATTACATCATCTACAATGATTACACTGTCATTTTCTGAAAGAGGTTTCCCCACTATAAGTCCCATATCGCCATGGTCTTTAGCTTCTTTTCTGTTAAATGAATAATGGACATTTATTTTATGTTCGGTAAATAGAGAGTTAACTGCTGCGATTGCAAGCGGTATGCCTTTGTATGCAGGCCCGAAGATTGATGTATATTCACTTTTGATGTTGTCTGCTATTGTGCTGGCATAGAAACTGCCGAGCCGGTTTATCGCTTCGCCAGTGTGAAGCATTCCGGTATTGAGAAAATACGGAGAGAGTCTTCCTGATTTAAGTGTAAATTCACCGAATTTAAGAGAATTACTTTCAAGAAGAAAGTTTATGAAATCTTTTTTATATTGTTTCATTATACAGGCCTTTAAATTAAATTTTTATCTTCATCCTGGAATAAAAATATTTTATCCAGGAGAGCTTTATAATTACAGGGTAGCATTACAGAGCTGCAAATTATTCATGTCGAGCAATTTTTTATAAAAATCCGGGCGGTGTTTTAAATGTTATTCTCCCGAAGGAGGAAATCCAGGTTTTTTCCAAAAAAAGCGGATTCCCTTCTTCATGGAATGACATGCAATACAATTGCCGGTTACTGTTAAAAAAGTAAAATTTGGAGAATCTTATATCAATCCTCTTCTTTGCGCCATCTTTATCATCTGGTCTCTTGTGTTTGCCGGAACTTCCTTTTTCTTTGCATCAGCTTTTTCATTAAGTTTCACAGCATCAAAATTGCATGCAATAAGGCAAAGTCCGCAGCCGATGCAGCGTGTAAGATTAACTTCTGCTGTTCCTGAATCCGATAACTGAATAGCCTCCATAGGGCAGATATCAATACATGCTCCGCAGCCCGTGCAGTTATCTTTGACAATTGATGAAAAATAGTTTGTGAATACGATCTCTGCAGGATTAGGATATTTTTTAATCGCTCCAAGAACGGCACAGCAGTCTCCGCAGCAGTTGCACATTCCCGCAGGGTTCTGCGAAGTTCCAGGCTGTGTTACCAGGCCTGATTTCTGAGCTTCTGCTACAATTTTTAAAGCTTCATCTTTGTTTATTTTTCTTCCCAGTTTATTGTCAATATAGTATTGGGCCATGGAACCGAACATGAAACATGTCTCTGACGGCCTGGAACATCCCGCGCCGGTAAACTTTTTCTGTTTTCTGCAGAGGCAATCTGTGACTGCTATCACATCAACCTTGTCGAGTATTGCGGATACATCATTATAGGACGCTATGTGATGTTCAATATCAATATATTTCTGTACCGGAATAACGCGCAGAAAAAGTTCAGCGTTATCAGCAATATTTTTGTTGAATCCTTCTTCGAAATACCGGCCAAGAAGAGATGACAGTTCTTTGTCGATTCTTCTAACCTGGAATTCGGCTATACCGTGCATAAACGGAATTGCGCCATACCTGCATTTGCCGTCAGACTCCTGCCTGAAAAGAAGTCCCCGGCCGGACATCTCCTCCAGCCTTTCTTTAATTTTATCGGATGGGAGATTGAGCCTTGAAGCTATATCTTCAGCACTTTCGAGCTTTTGTGACAGGTTGAGAAAAAATTCGGCATCACTTTCGCTGAAGAGCTTTTTCAGAAGTGTAATTTCAACACCGGATTGAGTTGCAGGAAAACCGAAAGAATATGTATCAAGGCGTTCTCTGAGCTTTAAGTATATCGAATTCATAATATCTCCGCTGAAATGTTTTATAAAACTTATAAATAATTATAAGCATCAAAAAAACAACAATTAATCATTCTTTATAAATGAAAATTTAAATTCATCTTCAGTAATAATAATCAGCTTGTCATTCTGCAGCCTGAATTCAACTTCAAGAGGTTTAATCTCCCCTTCAATACTGAAAATTATTTTGTTTTCAACGGGGATGTATTTCCCGGATAAATTTAATTTTTCGTTTTTATTAATCCATGTGAATTTCCTGTCTTTGGTCAGCTCAAGAACTACTTCCCCTTTTACAGAGGACGGGAGAGTTTTTGAAAAGAGGGGAGAATTATTTTCAATGAGAATACTCTCCCATGTCCCGTAGAGTTGTTTTTCTTCTGTACAGCATGATAAAATAATAAATGATATTATTATAAGGACAGCCGGATAATAATTATTTTTCATAGAGATAATGTTAAAATCTTTCAGAAACACTATCAAGTTATTTTTATAGATAAAAATAAAAGAGCACGACTTTATATCCTGCAAATAAATTATTACGATTAGTTTTAATTCAGAGAATTTTTAGTTTCATTATAATTGACAATTTAAAACCGATGGTGTTTTTAAATCTATCAGCTGATTTTACGGGAACCGGCTGTCCGGACATCCGGTTAATGCGGATAGAGATCACTTTGGCAATAAAGGACCGGCTTCAATGATAAAAATAAATATTGAAAATATGCATAAAAGTTTCGGGGAGAAGTCTGTTCTCCGCGGTGTTAACCTTTCTGTCGAGAAGGGGGAAATACTCTGCATTATCGGGAAGAGCGGTTCCGGGAAATCTGTCATTCTGAAGCATCTTGTTGGAATCATTGAGCCGGATAAAGGCTCAATAGCTGTTGACGGCATCACTATGACAGGAAATAAGAAAGAAATTAAACGTGAAATCATATCAAAATACGGGATTTTATTCCAGGGTGCGGCACTTTTTGATTCAATGAATATTTTCGACAATGTGGCATTCGGTTTACGAAGACGCGGCCTTGATGAGGAAGAAATTAAAATAATAGTCGAGGAGTCTTTAACACAGGTGGGTTTATCGGGAGCAGGTGATAAACGGCCTTCAGAACTCTCCGGAGGAATGCAGAAACGTGCCGGACTCGCCCGGTCAATAGCTGTAAGGCCCGAAGTAATGCTTTATGATGAACCTACAACCGGTGTTGATCCGATAACCGCAGGTGTAGTCGACAGGCTTATTATTAAAATGAGGGATACCTTCGGGATGACATCAGTAGTTGTAACTCACGATATGACTTCTGCTTATAGAATAGCGGATAGAATTGCCATGCTTTACGAAGGAGAAATAATATTTACCGGTACTGATGACGAAATAAGAAAAAGTGATAATCCTTATGTGAAACAATTCATTGAAGGGACCATTCATGGACCCATCAAGGCGATATAAAAAATTCAGATCTGTTATTCTCCATCTGCAATTCCGGATACTCTCTCTTCCGGAGAGAAGTAAAAAACATATTTTCATCAACACCCCGCTAGTTGAGATCACGAAACTTATTTTTTTTATCAATTATGCCAAGATTTATTGAAAGAAAAGATATTTAATTGACAAGCCGGTAATTCTGTATTCTTATAAACACAATGAAAGTATAAAAGGAGTTTGTTTATGAAATCATATAATCATGAGACCGGGAGTTTTACTGGTAAAGGCGGAATTGAGATTTTTTTTCAGAAATGGGTTGCGGAGAAGGCTAAAGCAGTAGTAATTCTGGTTCATGGTCTTGGTGAGCATTCAGGAAGATACGAGAATCTCTTAAAAGGTTTTGCTGATAAGAAAATCTCTGTCTTTGCAATTGATCACAGAGGGCATGGAAAATCTGATGGTAAAAAAGGTCATATTGATTCTTTCATGGATTATGTTTATGATCTTAAGCTTTTCCTTGAATTTATTAAAGAAGAGAACAAAGGTTTACCTGTGATTTTATACGGGCACAGCATGGGGGGAGTAATTGCAGCAAAATACGCAATGACTTATCCCGATGATTTATCAATGCTGGTACTCTCTTCTGCCGGATTTGCACCTGCTTTTAAAGTTCCTGCATGGAAGACCGGAGTTGCTTCATTTTTTTCATCAAGAATCAGTTCTCTGACTTTCCCTAACGGTTTATCTACAGCAGATCTTTCCCATGATGCGGATAATGTAGCAGCGTATGAAAATGATCCTTTAGTTCATAATAAGGTTACTGCACGTTGGGTTGTAGAATATATAAGAGCCGGACAGGAATGTCTAAATAATGCTGCCGGTATCAAAAAACCTCTTCTTGTTTTCCATGGTAAAGAGGATCATATTGCTGATTACAAAGCATCAGAACTATTTTATAATAATGCATCTTCATCAGTGAAAAAGTTATTCATTTTCGATAAACTCTATCATGAAACAATAAATGAAACTCTTCCTGAAAGAGAAAAAGTAATAAATGATGTTACAGGCTGGATTGTAAGGAATATAGATTCTGCAGCTCCTGCAGTTAAAAAAGCGGCAGCTAAACCAGCAGTTAAGAA
>DAONFJ010000043.1:0-15296 GCA_035403545.1 Spirochaetota bacterium | reverse complement strand
TAGATTCTGCAGCTCCTGCAGTTAAAAAAGCGGCAGCTAAACCAGCAGTTAAGAAGCCTGCAGTGAAGAAAGCTCCGGTTAAGAAACCAGCAGTTAAGAAGCCTGCAGTGAAGAAAGCTCCGGTTAAGAAAGCGGCAGTTAAGAAGCCGGCAGCGAAAAAAGCTCCGGTTAAGAAAGCGGCAGCTAAGAAACCAGCAGTGAAGAAAGCTCCGGTTAAGAAAGCGGCAGTTAAGAAACCTGCAGTGAAGAAAGCTCCGGTTAAGAAAGCAGTTAAAAAGAAATAAGATATCATTGAAATCAAATGAGAAAGACCATGCATTTGCATGGTCTTTCTTTATGTCCATATCATCCGGTAAAAGGATGAATATTCGGATCGATTATTTCCGCTGATATTTGTTTATATAATCGGGATTATCAACTTAAATATCAGGAGTTTTCCTCCATTATCTGTTTAAGTTCATTGGCTATTTTTTTCATCCTTTCAAAACTTAAATTTAGCGATTCAGCGCTTTTTGTGTTTTCCTGAACCAGGCTGTTCGTGTTTTCAATTGATTTGGCAATTTCCTGAATTGCAATAGATTGTTCGGTAGAAGCATCTTTTATAAATTCAGATTTGTCATGAACGTTTTTATTGCGGATAATCATGTCGCCCTGAAGATCTTTCTGGTGTGAAATTACAGTCATTGTATCCATTGCTTTTCCATTGACAGTGTGGAGAATGTTGTTCAGAGATTCTATGAACCGGATTATTTTTTCTATTATTGAGTTTGAAAACTCAACATCACTGCGGTTGGAATCAATAAGCCCCTGTATCTTTTTCAGTTCACTTGATGAATTGTCTGCGAGTTTTCCTATTTCATCAGCAACAACCGCAAAGCCCCTTCCGTGTTCTCCGGCACGTGCCGCCTCTATGGCCGCGTTCAGTGACAGGAGATTTATCTTGTCAAAGAATTCATCGATTATGACTGCAATAGTCTGTATGTTTCCCGAATTTTCCAGGGTTTTTCTGTTAACTTCATTGAGCTCTCCTGATGAAGATCGGCCCTCTGAAGACATTTTTGCTATAGTTATAAATTCATGCTGAAGATCTTTTCCAAACAGCTGAAGTGAATCAATAAGTTCCGATAGCGAATTGATGCTTGCACTGAGTTCATTAACTGAATCATTCTGATCTTTAGTTGCCTGTTCGACACTAGTAGTGCTTGAAGATATTTCTTCAATGGTGGCAACAAGTTCCTCAATTGTAGCAGCCTCAGTCTGTATATTCATAAATATATTGGCCATGGCCTGATCAGTTACTCCCATCGCTCCCGTAAGTTCATGGTATGAATTCCGGATGGTGTTAACCAGCGTCATAATGTGCTCATTCTTTTCATTGCTTTTTTTTGTCTCTTCCCTGCTTATCCGGAGTGAAAGTTTTAAGGAACGCATTGTAACGTAGGCAACACTGTAGACAAGAAGAGATACAAAAATTGAAATTATCGTGCCTCTTGTTACCATATTTTTTATTATCTCAGGACTTGTTACGACCGACGAGGGGTCGAATCTTAAAAGATTAAAAATCAGGCCGGCAATAAAGATAATAACTACTGAAAGATGTATCCAGCCGAGAGAGAAAACAGTAGCAAGCAGAATTGTAGGGAAAACAAAAAATACAACGGTTATGAGTGTGAGTTCCGGCGTTCTCATCGAACCGGATAGCATTACAATGGCAGTCTGGAGGACTACAAGAAGTATTCCGGCGGATCTTGCACGTCCTTTTGCGATAAGTATCATCGCCGCAGATGCGGATAAACATGATGTACCGCTTGTAATCAGTGAGTTCAAAAGACCCGCTTTCTCCATGTTTGTGAAGAAAAGGGCGAACATCACAAGAAAGAAGAAGAAAGAGATAGCGAAGAGAAACTTTGCGAAGCTTTTTGTAAAAGCATCTTCATCACTGTACCTGGAAAAAAATTTTGAATTGATTACCTCTGAAACAGACATAAGCGGCCCCCTCTTATTGTGCCTGGATGAAGTTTATATTTTTTAAAAGTCATTTATAAGAAATTTAATTTGATATGAGTTCACCTGCAGAGAAATCATTTTAAGCAAAACATCGATCATGTCAGTTCCATTGAATCGTTTGTTCATAAATCAGAATAAAATACTCTAAGGCAAATCTATGATAAAATTGTTCAAACGTATTTGAGTTGTAATCGATTTTTTGCCTAACAACAAATTTGAATTTAATTATATATTTTAATACTATAAAGACATGTTTTTGTATGTCTACGATTTTTTGTTATATTATGAATAATCCTTTCTAAAAGTATTAGTAAAATATAACTACCCAATATTTAATAATTGTATTTTTTAAATTATGCCGTGAATCAATTCTGTTAAAAATCCTGATTTTACTGCCGGCAGCTTTTCACATCAGTCGTTTGTACTGTAAATTTTTCAATTCAGCAGATAAGTTAGAGGAGTTAAATTATTATCCGATGCAGAGAGCCTTATTTATTAAGCCGGAACTCCGGGTTTTGCTTCTGAATATATATTTATAAGACAACTCCGCCGTGCGGTGTTGAATATTAATGAAATGTTAAAATTTAATATATCCGTAACATTAAGCCGTTATATGTTATGCGGCACATCAGGGAAGCGCGGTTTTTGTTACAGTGCGGTTAAATAACATCATGCATCGGGTACTTTTAATCCAAGAGATTGACCATCCGCAGAGAGATGACAATAATCAGTTTATATAAATTATTTTATCTGGAGGAATCAAATGATTAACGCAGCTGATACAGTATGGATGCTTATTGCAACAGCGCTGGTAATGTTAATGACACCGACTCTCGGATTTTTTTATGGAGGCCTTGTCAGAAAAAAAAATATACTATCTGTTCTCATGCAGTGTATGGTTATACTGTCAGTGATATCCATTCAATGGGTATTGTTCGGTTATACACTTGCATTCGGTCCTGACAAGGGCGGAATAATCGGCGGCCTGGAATGGGCTTTTTTAAATGGAGTCGGCCTTACACCGCTTGACGGGCAGACTATTCCTCACCAGTTATTTGTCTGTTTCCAGATGATGTTTGCTGTCATAACTCCGGCGCTTATAGTCGGGGCATTTGCTGAGAGAATAAAATTCACGGGTTTTCTTCTTTTTACTATTTTATGGTCAACTTTTGTGTACGATCCTATGGCTCATTGGGTCTGGGCTTCCGGCGGATGGCTGTTCAGCATGGGCGCTCTTGATTTTGCCGGAGGTACTGTTATTCACATAACAGCAGGTATTTCAGCGCTGGTATTCTCAATTCTTATAGGGAAGAGAGGCGGAAACGGACAGTCAAGATCACCTCATAATCTTCCATTCGCTGTACTCGGAGCTGCTTTTCTCTGGTTCGGATGGTTTGGTTTTAACGCGGGAAGCGCGCTTGGCGTTAAGGGACAGACTGTATCGGCATTTCTGAATACTAATACGGCAGCAGCAGCCGCAACAATAACCTGGATGATGCTCGATTGGCTTACACATAAAATTCCGACCGCCCTTGGTGTTATTACCGGCCTTGTAGCGGGGCTTGTTGCAATTACTCCTGCGGCCGGGTATGTCACACCCATGGCCTCAATAGCAATAGGTGCGGGAGGGAGCATCCTGGGATTTATTTTTGTAAGTTATGTTAAGAAAAAATTCGGTTATGATGATTCACTTGATGTTTTCGGCGTACATGGAATCGCAGGAATATGGGGCGCCCTTGCCACCGGTCTGTTCGCCAGTAAAGAAATCGGCGGAACTGATGGCCTTTTTTACGGGAACCCTCACCAGCTGTGGGTACAGTTTATAACCGTAATGGTGGCAATTGCAGTTTCAGCAATCGGCACTTTTGTATTGTATAAGATATGTGATTTTGTTATTGGAATGAGAGTTGAAGCCCGCGATGAAAATATAGGGCTTGATCTTACACAACATCATGAATCAGCTTATACTCTGATGGATTGATTATAACCGTAAATAATGGAGGTATATGATGAAATATATTATTGCAGTAATCCGGCCGCACAAGCTTGAGGAAGTAAAAAAAGAACTGGAGAAAAACGAGATTTACCTGATGACAGTTACCGATGTGCTGGGCTGCGGAAGACAGAAGGGTGTTACAGAGGTGTACAGAGGTGTAACAGAAGTTGATAACCTTCTCCGGAAGATCAAACTGGAAATAGCTGTTAATGATCAATATCTGGATAAAGCTATAGCCGCTATAATGAAAGCTGCGCCTGAAGGTGACGTGGGAGACGGAAAAATATTTATTTTCGATCTTGCCGAGTGTATAAGGATAAGAACCGGCGAGAAAGGGAATGACGCCATAGGTTAAACAGGAAACTCCGCCCTTGCAGGGGCGGAGTTTCCTTATATGAATTATTTAATAAATGAAAATTGATACTAAGATTCAGATATTGATTTCTTCAGCAGTTTTACTTCTGCTGTTTTAAGCACTCTATGATCACCTTTGGTTAATCTTCCCAGGGAAAGAGGCCCGTAACCTGTTCTTTTCAGTTTGAGTACGTTATACCCCAGATTTTTAAATGAATAACGGATCTGTCTTTTTTTACCCTCAATAATAAGCACTTTGACAAACATCCGTGATCTTTCCGTGACTGTTATTGTCGCAGGTTTAGTTTTGGTTTTTATCTGATGAACGAAATAACCTTTTTCTATAGTCTGCCTATCCAGCTCTTCGAGTGGTTTGTCGAGCTGCACCAGATATTCCTTTTTAACTTTAAATGATGGGCCGGTTAACTTGTGTGCCAAATCGCCGTCATTTGTAAATAGAAGAAGCCCCTCGGTATCTTTATCAAGTCTCCCTATGGGAACAACTCCTGATCTTTTATATTTTTCAGGGAGAAGGGTCATAACTGTTACCCTTCCTTTTTCGTCGCTAAGGGTTGTAATGTAGCCCTTGGGTTTATTTACCATGAGATAGTATGCAGTATTGATTGTTTTAAGTATTTCGCCCATGTATTTGACGGTGTCAGTTTCACTGTCAACTATAGTCGCTAAATCTTTGACAACAGTTCCATTGACTCTGACATCACCGGAAAGTATAAGTTCCTCAACCTTTCTCCGTGAGCCGAGACCGCAAAGCGTAAGATATTTATTTATTCTAACCTTCATTTTCCTTCTTTACATTATCAGTGCCTTCATCATTTTTCTGAAGAGTCTTCTCTTCCGCTTCAGTTTCAGATTCAGGATTCACATTTATTTTTTTAAACTTTATTTCATCTTTTTCGCCTTCTCTGGACAGAGTATATTCATCACCCCTGCGGAAGTAATTCAGGTCTCCTTCGAATGTAGTACCGTTTAAAAAGATAATCTGATTTTTATTAAAGTCAAAATTATAGTCGCCTTCAATTTTCTTTTCACTGCCTTTGATATAGGATTTATATTTTCCGTCTTTGTAAATCTCAAGGACATGGTTTGTAAAGTCATTGAATCTGTTTACGCTCCACCATCTTCCGTGAAGTGCTTCACTTAATTCCTTCGTTTCTTTTTCCCAGAACTGGCTTAAATATGATTCAACATTGTTTCTGTTGGAATCTTTCAGAATATTTATATTACTTCCGAAAACCCATCCGGTAATACCATTGCTTAACCTTATCTTGTACCAGTAATCTACTGATCCGCCGACCGGTTTTTTTTCATTGGATTTTTCAAGTATTTCACCAACTTCGCCTTTCTTCAGCTGCGAAATTCTGGAAGTGAAAATCAGCGGATCTACTCTAAGTGCAGTATTCGGAGTAATAATTACAGCCAGAGGATTGCCTTCTGTATTTTCCGGAATTACAGGTGTTTCCGGTTTTATTTTGCTGCAGCCGGTTATAATAGTAATGATAATTAAGGCCGATACCGCATAGTTGTGTTTAAATCTCATAATTTGACCCGTTTAGTTTAGTAATTATTGATTATTGCCGTGCCCCGCAGTTGTCAATTAAAAATCCTTAATTATTCATATATGCCGGTTCAGTAAAAATATCTTGACTCTTTAAAGTTTGATATATTCAATCAGTTTAGTTTAAATTCTGAATTTTATTTATGATTCTTATATCCCGGTTTTATATCATCCGTTTGTGGAGAATGCGGATATTCTCCCGCGGGGTAGAACGGAAAATAAAATAAACCGGTTGAATACCTGAATCTCCTTGCGGGAACAAGGCGGATGAGATTTGTAAATCACGCCTTACTATCTCGCTGATTCTGTAGAACAATAGCCGTAATGATAACATGCAGTCTCTTTAGCCGGACAGATTATCAGGTGTAAATCTTACAGCAATAAACATAGATATTCAAATATAAAATATGCAATTATTGAAGGTTCCTTTTTAATGAAAATAAGATATCTTTTCAGAGAAAAAGTTTTTACTGTTTCCAATTTTCTGACATTTTCAAGAATTATTGTTGTTCCAATTGTAACGTACTACATGTATATGGAAAATGTAACAGGCAATTCTATGTATAGAATTCACCAGTTCATTTTTTTTCTGATTATTGTGATGTCGGATTTTTTTGACGGATTCCTTGCCAGGGCCTTTGATCAGGTCTCGCAGCTTGGACAGTTCCTTGATCCGGTTGCAGATAAAATCTGTCTGCTGTGTATAGGAGGCTCTCTGGTCTATTATAAAGATTTTCCTTTGTGGATGCTTATTATAGGTCTCTGCAGGGAACTGTTCTTTGTTGTCTCTGCACTCTTTCTTTTCTATAGAAGGGATGTCGAAGTCAAACCGAATATGCTCGGGAAAACAAGTGTCGCATGTATGGCTTTCTCCGCAATTATATATCTTCTTTCTTTTGATTATATGATCTTTCCCCACGCAGGCGTAAAGGAGCTTTCGATTCTTTTAATCCTCGTATTTTATATTTCCGGATCTATCCTTTATGTTAAAACATATTCAGTTCATTACTTTAAGAAAGTTATTTAAGCTTTCTTTACCGGTGGCTGCGGCTCTCCTGCTTACAGGAGCGGCAGGTGATAAAAATATATCAATCATCGATATAAAAGGAAAGAGCTATATTCTTCTTGATGAGATGATCAGTAAATTTTCCATCGAACACAGTTTTGATCCTGTATTTCAGAAAGGGCGGCTTTACTACAAGAGCCATTATATGGTCTATAAAACAGGCTACTCCTGCTCGATAATTGATAATTCAATTGCCGGATCAGAGTATCCGGTAATAAGATGGAAGGGTGGAATTTATATCCCGCTTGATCTTGCGGAAATTATTCTTGAAAGCTTTTACAATAAAGGGGTAGAGCGCAGAAACGGAAGACTTGTTGTAATAGAAGATGAAACAGGTGAGGTGAAAAAACCTGCGAAGGAACGGGTGCCGTCTAAAAAAGAGAAAATAGGTTTTATCATAGTCGACGCCGGCCATGGAGGAAAAGATCCCGGGGCAATCGGAAAGGGCGGGCTTAAAGAGAAAACCATTACTCTCCAGCTTTCGAAAAAAGTTGAAACACTTCTTAAAAAGAGACTTGAGAATACTAAAATTAAAGCTACAAGAAGTTCGGACAGGTTTATTGAACTTTCTGAAAGAGCCGAGATTGCCAACAGGGAACTGAAAAAAGACACAAACGGAATATTTCTGAGCATTCATGTAAACGCGTCAATAAGCAGCAGAATCTCCGGTTTTGAAACTTATTTTTTATCACAGAATCCGACAAACGAAGAAGCCAGAAAAACAGCGGCACTTGAAAATAATGTAGTTATACTTGAGAATCAGGGATCGGGGCGGAAAAAATATGAAGATGCGGATTATGTAGAAGCACTGATGATGACAACACAGATTCAGAAAGAGAGCTCACTCCTTGCAGGTACAGTTCAGAGAAATATAGATAAGAATATTAAAGAGTTCAAATCGCGGGGAGTGCATAAAGCTGACTTCTTTGTACTCCGGGGAGCCCTGATGCCGGCTGTTCTTGTTGAGGTAGGTTTTATAACTCACCAGAAAGAGATAAAATATTTAAAGAGTGATGATTATCAGGATAAACTGGCGGAAGGAATTGTTGACGGAGTTATTGCTTTTATCGATCAGTACAATAAGCTGATAGACTGATCCCTGCGGATTTTAAAAGGTTAATTCAATTAAAAACCGGGCAAAAGATTGAAATATTAAAAAATAATCAGCAAATACGACTTTCTTTTATTTGAATTATTGACATAAAAATGAATAAATTTACAATTATACCGTAAAATTGAAATATTGATAAAAAAGTATCAGGAATATAGCATGAAATTTAACTTTAATTTAAACCTTAACTTAAAAGACAGAATTAAAATTTCAGAAATAAAAAGTAAAATAACAGAATTTTATAATATTGCTAAAATTTATTCTCTGAAAAAATATGAAGAGATAAAGAAAGAAATCGCCGCAACAAAAGTAAGAATGGATAATGATGTGAAGGAGAAAAACCGAATTCTTATTCTGGCTCTTTCAGCATTGTTTGTACTTGATTACATGATGCTTTCATATCATATAGATAAAAATATATTTGATATATTCCCCTCCATTCCTGTTCTTGAAGATAAGAAAACAGTAAATATTTATATTCCGTCTGAGGGCTGTAAAGAGATCCTTGCGGAAAAAAGGGAAATTTATTCAGATCTTGAAGATGAAAGCCTGGTGCGCAGGCTGTTTGACCTTGTGGCTGACGGATCGTACTTTGAGAATACTTCAGAGAATGTACCTGTAAATTTTTTAATCAAAAAGATCTGGCTGGTTGATGGAGAAAGTGGAGAGGGGAAAGTATGTGTAATCGACCTCTCCCCGGCAATTCTTGAAAAAGATATGAATGTAGTCAAAGGATCTGAACAGATGTTTAAAGAATCCTTAGAGAAAACAATAACTGAAAATATTCCCGGAATTAAAAAGGTAATTCTCCTTGAAAAGGGAGTCCCGTTCAGAAAATTATGGGAAATCTGATATTACAGAAGCCATTCCCCTTTAAAAACTTCAACTGCAGGGCCTGTTAAAAAAACATGGTTGTTTTTTTCATTCCATTCGGTTTTTAAATCTCCACCCATAAGATGAACTGTAATTTTCCGTTCGGTCTGTTTCGTGAGAACGCCTGCTACGGTAACTGCAGAAGCGCCTGTGCCGCATGCCATAGTTTCACCGGCACCTCTTTCCCATGTTCTCTGGATTACCTCTTTGCTGCTTACGATCTGGACAAACTCAATATTTGTTCTATTGGGGAAAAGATTTAAGTTTTCAATTATAGGGCCGTATTTTGCCACAGGAAATTTTTCAGCGTCTTCAACAAAAATTACGACATGGGGATTTCCCATTGAGAGAGATGTTATGGAAAAAGTTACCCCGTCCGGAAGATGAAGATTCTCATTGATAACCATTCCCGGTTCACCAATCATTGGAATTCTTTCCCTTTGCAGGACAGGTTCTCCCATATCGACTTTAACTGAATCTACAAGATTATTTTTCACCTTTAACTCGAGATTCTTAATCCCTCCGCCGGTTTCAATATCGATTTTATCTTTGTCGGTAAGTTTATGGTCATAGACATATTTTGCAAAGCAGCGTATTCCGTTTCCGCACATTTCTGATTCGCTGCCATCCGAATTAAACATCCGCATTCTGAAATCAGCAGTTTTCGATTTAAGTATAAGAATAAGCCCGTCAGACCCTATCCCGAAATTTCTGTTACTCATTTCTATGGCGAGTTTTGAAGGAGCTTTAATCTGCTCCTTCAGGTCTTCAATATATATATAATCGTTTCCTGCACCGTGCATTTTTGTAAATTTCATTATTTTTATCTCCAGTTCAGATTTTTTGAAATTTATCAGCAGGATACCTGCATTCATTAAAAAAGATAATAAAATTTAATAATTATTGTTAAATTTATTTTTCTGCAAAGAAATATATTATTACATATTATACAATGTAAATTTAAATATGAATTTGTAAATAAATAAAAAGCGGATTCTGCAGCCAATCTATACATCTGGACGGAGGAGATAAAAGAAATGATAAAATACTTTTTTATGCGGCAGGAGGAAGATAATCGATTAAAGAATTAAATACAGCGGTGTACATAACATTTAGAAGCTGTGATACCGCAATACACATCGCGTGCCGAAAGTATTCTTTTGAAATAAAAAATCTATTTTTCTTGACAGATTTTAAGAAATAGTATTCTTTTCTTAAAATCTTGCCTCAAAAATTGTTTTCATTTTTAAATAATCAGGATAAATTATGCGTATAATAAAATTTATATATTTAATTGCTGCTATTATGATGTCGACTATGCTCTTTGCCGGCGATATCACATCTGTTGATGTTGAAAAAGTTGTAGAATATAAAGGCTTTAAGGGTGAGTGGGTTACAAACAACGATCCCGATAAACTTGAACAGTTTATTAAAACATACGGTACCGGATTTAAAGATGTAATAACTTTAAACGGACGGAATTACAGAAAATCGAAAAGTGTATTCATACCGTTTTCTGACGTGTATATGGAATATCTGAAATCAAGGGAGTCGGCACCTGCAGGTGGTTCTGAAAATGATTTTATCTGGCCGATAGAGAGTTTTGACAGGATTACATCTACTTTTGGAAGAAGATGGAGTGCGTTTCACGAAGGTATAGATATACCGGCGGGAAGGGGTGTTCCTATATTTGCCGCATGTAACGGAAGGGTCGCAACTTCAAAGTTTATGGATAATTTCGGGAACACTGTCTGGATTGAACATAGAGATAATTTATATACAAGATATTGTCATGCTTCACGGCTGGTTGTGAAGGAAGGCGATATTGTGAAAAAGGGCCAGTTGATAGCTTATGTCGGCAGTACGGGGAATTCAACCGGCAACCATCTCCATTTTGAAGTAAGGTATAATGATTTTCCGCTTAATCCTCTTGATTTTTTACCATTTAATCCGAATGTAAAGAAAGCACAGTATATTAAGAAACTTGACTGATACTTCACTCATAAACAGGTTCAGCAGGCTCAGTGACTTGACTTCTGCTGAGCCTTCATCAAATTCAGTAACCGCATATTCGTAAACCCGGCTATAGTGTTAATCTCGTGAATGAAGGCCGTTTCTGTATGAGAGGTTAGCCTTCTGAAGTATCATAGCAGTAAATTCATATTTTAAAATACAATGAATCCCTGTGCCAGCGTTGAACTTAGCTGAGTTTGTGATGTCAAATGGTAAGTGAACAGATAGAGTAAAACAAAAAAACCTGCTTTTATAAGCAGGTTTTTCTTTTAAGTTGAGTAATTTTTATCTTATTTGGAATCTTTCGCTTCATTTAAAATTCTTTCAGTATCAGAATCCATTCTGATTATATCATCCATAAGAGCAGGAATTTCTTTATCAAGCTGGTTGAACTGTTTATTTATTATCTTCTCTTCTTCAGCAGTACCTTCATATGCTTCTTTTGTCAGAGTCCCGATCATGGCTTTTATATTTTCCTGCTTATTTTTCAGGATAAACAGAATGTTGGGGCCTGATTTTGATCCCCAGTGAAATCCGTCGGGAAGTTCAACAGAGAATGTTTCAGTTATACCGTCCCCGTCAGAATCTTCAGCATAATAAACCTGGCCATCTTTTGTTTTAGCAGCTATATAAGTAAAATATTTAGTTGGGCCTTCGTCTCTTATAGTTTTCGGTATTGGAACTCTATCCATCTTGAAATCGGAATCTTTTCTGTTAATAATCAATCCTCTGAATATATTAACATGCTTCTGTACGAATGCATCTCTCATTTTTATATAGAAATCAGTATATCTTTGTCCCAGATTGTCGTTTTTCTCTGCAACAATAAACTTTTTCTGCACTTCAACTCTTCTATCTGTTATAAGAAGGTAGTCAGGTTTCCCATCTATAGCTCTTGACCACATATCATTTACAACAAGACGGTTTTCCATTTCTCTTATTATGCGGTTCTGCTCAACTATTTTAGGATCATCGTAACCGTCTTTAAACAGATACATCTGTTTGTCTTTAATTATTAAAAGAGATGCAGATGAGGTGTCCTGTTTCTGATGCACCTCCGGGTCAATTACATACTCTATCTGCTGGTATGCGATTCTATCTTCACTATATCGGGATACATCATCAAGTGTTATCTCCCTATATGATAAATCTTTTGAGTAAACTGATGCTGCCATTACAAGAAGAAGACTGAGAACTATTGCGGCTTTTCCGGATTTCCCTCTAAACATTTACACCCTCCATGACGCGTATCTATTATTTAAAAATTTACATGACTATTGATTTTTTAACATCAAATAATCTGCATGCACACGCTATGCATGCACCGGGATAAAGATGCGTTGACTTCTCCGCGCAATCCCTATCTCTGTGCAGCGCCTGATGCTGCACAATCAGACAGTTACAAATTTACAATAATTGCAATATTATAATAATCATTTTTTCAGGACAATTTGTCAAATATTTTATGAATTCTCTTTTTTTCGCTCTTTTTTCCATTTAGCCTTATCAAGTTTGGTCCAGCTTTCGACTACATGTTTTGACAATTCTGACTCTATTTCTCCCCGTGTTTTTTTCTTTTTTTCTTTTGTCACAGGGATATTTTTATTTTTTGCGCGATGTTCTTCATATTCCTTTGCTGTCAATCCCGGTTCAGCCGCATAAATTTCAGTAATAATGGAAGCCCTGTTCTTATCCTCTGCAATCAGGTCAATCATGGCACTGATTCTCTTTTTATTTGCCAGTGTGTTTATAAAGACTTCAGGTATATTAACTCCATGATATGCGGCTGTAATTGCCGCTGAAAGTGCTGTAAGTGATGATGCAGCTCCCCCCTCTCTTACGGCAACGCTGAAAATTCTCTCAGGGTCTGAGCAGGAATCTGAAAGAATTATGGCCATTGGAAGGATAGTCTCTGGAAGGTTTACACTTCCTCTTGTTATCGTATTTGTTTTTTTCTTATCAGCATAGGTACATATCATTTTTTCATAATCTGCGGTATTTTTATGAGTGTTTAATTCCCTGAAAAGTTCAAAAAGCGAATCAGCCTCTGAAATAATGTAATCAGGATTATGCCCGGAATCAAATATCATGCCCTGGTTTGCGATAATCTCATTTTTCGCTTTTTCGGCGGAGTGAAGTGCTGTCTGAAGAATTCCCGTGCCTTCTTCAGCAATCAGATCTTTTATCAGCTGAAGAAGAAGTATGGAGCATGCAATTGTGGAACTGCTTTTTGTAAAGAGTGAGATATATTTCACAGTCGAGATAAGGTGCTCTTTTTCATTTTTTATAAGCAGAAGAGATAAAACCGGGGGGAGCAGCCTTGAACAGGGCATAATAAAATGATGTCCTGAGTTTTCATCGTTTTTGGCACGGAAAAAAAAGTTTCTCTCAGCTTCACCGGGATCTCTGAAAATGCCCGATTCAACTCCGGCAACTTCCGGAGAGTTTTTTACCGCTTTTATATATTCATCAAAATTAAAGGTTCTTTTGTCGGTACATGCCGCTGTAATAAGCATATTCTGGGTAATTGAAGAGTAAAGTCCCGGTTTTTTCCATTTCTGCATATTATCCCTGAGTGCAGGCGCAGGGTCGGTATATCCTGTTATATCTTTAAAAACAGCTTTTATATGATTTTTTTTCATTCCGTTAAAGGTATATCCCGCAGCATCTCCTATAATTGCTGAAAATATTATATCTGCGACAGTTCTATTCATTTAATTTGCCTTTTCTTCTCTTTTGTTTATATTGAATTAAATCATAATAATAATTGAATATTGCAGATAATGCAATAACTATATTTGTATATGATTAAGTGTGGTTACAATGACTCGATTTTTACAGGATTTAAGGGACCGGTAATCCCTTAAAAAGCCCCGCCGGACTGCCTGCTGAAATGAATACCAGGTTTTCGTAACCATAGAATAAATAAATTTGTTGATTTAAATGTAAAAATTTTTACTATATTCTTTCGATAAGTTATTTGTGAGGTAAATAATATGAAAAAGTATATTTTTGCTCTTTCCGCAATTATGGCCGGTATCCTGATAGGCGGGTGTTCGCAGAAGGAAGTGGATGAATATGCAATGATAACTTTTATGATTGGTGATGTGAAAAAGAATAGTGCTGAAGTGCAGATTGGTGATATCATAAAAGAAAATGATATGATAGTAACCGCTGATAATTCTTTCTGTGATATAAAAATTGGCGAATCTATTATTAGGATCAAGTCTCTTTCCAATGTTAAAATATCCACACTGTTTAAAAACGGCAATGTGGAGAATACAACTCTTGGCCTTGATACAGGCAAGATGCTGTGTAAACCGAAAAAACTTTTAAAAGACGAGAACTTTTTTGTTAAAACTCCAACTGCTGTCGCCGGTGTGAGGGGGACACAATTTGTTGTTGAGACGGATAAAGCTTTTACCACACGAATAAAAGTCTTCAAAGGTGAAGTTAAGGTTGCAAAGAGGGTAAAACAGCTTGAATCGAGTATGGAAAAAGTTTTAACTTTCGCGCCGGTTGTTCAGCAGGAGGAGAAAGTTGTAATCACAGCTGACGAGGTCAAGAAAGCTGAGAAAATTGTTGAGGCTTCTCTTAAAAAGGAGACGGCAGGTACAACTCCATCGGATACAGTTATTGATAGAGTTATCAATGACACCAAAAGCGATGTCGTTGTCAGCAGCGCCTCGATTGTAAAATTTGCCGCGAATGATTTTACAAAAGAAAACAGGGAGCTTATTGAAGTTGAGCAGAAACCTAAAGAGGACCTTGCAAAAATCGGTCATATCATAAGACAGCAGAAAGAGAAACCGGTTCCGGAAGGAAGGCTGCTCGTAACAAGGTATGATATCTATTATATAAAAGACGGAAAAATTATGTGGGATGGAAAAGTTGTAAATGAACCTGTTAAAGCAGGGGATAAACTTTATATAGCATCAGGGGAATATGTCTTCTGCGCACAGAATGACGGGCCTGTTTTATGGAGAGCAAAAGTTGATAATGACGGAAAACTTGAAGTTAAAGATGGAAAAGTAAAAGTAATGTCGGAAGGTAAAAATATAGTTCTCGATGCTGATAACGGAAAGAAACTTTAAGCTTAATTTGGTTAAGTAATAGTTAAAGATTATTCCATTGCCCCGCCTAACGGCGGGGCAATTTTATTTAGCTTGCAGTTTAAATATAGAATTTGTCTCAAGCTGATCTATGGTTCTGTTGATTTTTTCAATTTCACTTTCAGGGATTTTTTTATAGTCCTGAACTGCGGCAGATGAAAGATGAATTTCGTACATTATTAACGTCT
>DAONFJ010000042.1:0-29520 GCA_035403545.1 Spirochaetota bacterium | reverse complement strand
TACGGGAGCTTATTGTTTTTAGAATATCCTTTGAAAGATTTACCAGAAGTACTTCCGATTCTTTAACAGTATCAGCAGATAGCGTATCAGATGTTTTAATACTTTTCTGATTTATACACCCTGCAAGTAAAATTATAATAGCCAGATTAAAAAAATATTTCATACTTCACCCTCTATTTAAAAATAGTCTGCCCTGCTTTCCCGCCGCAACCGGCACGGTAATAGCATAACAGCAGTTATATGCAGTAAATTTTACGTTTGATCAGTCAGCTCTGACGAACTCAAGAAATTTTGAATCACAGATCTTAAAGCAGACATACTGATTTATTGAATTACCATAGTTCTGTATTATAATTTTTCTGTCTGACCATGCACCCTCTATTGCTGTTTTATCACCGTTGCGTTTAGTACCTGTAAATATCAGATAGGTTTCAGCATTATCTTTAACAATTGAAAGTTTTCCTGAACTCTTAACACCGGTTCCATTTATTGTATAAATGAAATCACTCTTAACTTTTTTAATTGTTATTACAATACTGCATACTTCAGTATCTGCCAATCTGTATATCCCGGAATAATCCGCCTCACTCATATTTTTTTCTGCGACAGCCGGTTTGATTTCTTTAACATTCTGAACTGAAGTTTTATTACCGGAACATGCGATGCATGCTGTAATTATAATCATTATCATCCCGGGGATAACAAAACCCTTTATGTTCTTATATTTATTCATTCTACACTTTCCCTGTTACTTTTCTTTCAGATAGTCTATAAGTATATAGCGGCCTTTACCTTTCTCTGTAACTTTCCGCAGAGTTGCCTTAATTACTTCAGAGATTTCAGGAACATCCTCCGGTGAAGTTTTCTTCCACTCCTTTGCGTCTCCATGAACATTTCCTGTCCATCCGGAACCTGCAGCATATACATTCACAATCGCTGTATACATATTGTTTCCATCATCGGAAAGGCTTACTATCTGTGAAAAGTAATACTCCTCGCCTGACGCATCAGTTGTAAAATACCAGCCGTCTCTGTACTCTATGCCGGATCCAGCGATAGACTGGTTTTTTTTAATATTTCTGCCGAAAAATTTAACTGCGGAGTTATCGATATATGAAGCTTTAATCTTAACCTGGTACTCTTCGCCGCCTTTAACAAAAAGTTTTTCATTGTTCCTGTAGTTGTGAGAAACACTGAACTCAATAAGTTCAGTATCAGAAATCGCATCTTTTTTAAACGGTTTAACGAATACCTCGGAAAAATTGCTGAAGAAAGTATTCAGCTGTTTCTTTTCTGCAGGGTTGAGTTTTACTTCTTTGGGGGTCGACTGTGCGGATACAATACTGGTGAACATAATCAGCGATAAAACGGATGCAGTAAAAATACTTCTTTTCATTGAAGGCTCCTCTGACTAGTAATTGTTTATATTATCAATATTTAAGTTTAATATAAACCAAAATATTTTTTTCTTTAAATTTATTACAATTCATCCTGGATCAGGATTTTGGAATTTTCATGATTAAGTAATAGTTTAATCTTAAAACGATTTACTATTTTTTTACAGTTACCATCGACCAGACGTTTCCAGAACCAGCAGCCGCGAAGGGACTCCCCGCAATCTCCGTTAATGCTCCGGTTGTACTATTGATGGAATAGGCTGAAACAGTATCATCATTATAGTTTGAAACATAAACAAACTTATCACCAGGATCTATACTTAACGAAATAGCGCCTTCCCCGGCGGGAACTGTATTGACATACGTTAAAGCGCCAGTACTGCTGTTAACAGAATAAGCATAAATATAACCTTGAGAGGTAAGCCCGCTGTCGGTAATATACATAAAACTGCCGGTAGAGTCAACTCCGACCCGCCCCCATGAACTTCCAGAACCTGAATAAGCAGTAGTTGCCGGAGTTCCCAACTCGCCAGACACTGAATCAATTGCGTATGTATTAATTGAACCGTTATTTTTAGCATAAGCAAACTTACCAGCCGGATCAACCGTTATTGAATGAGTACCGGAGAAAGTATATGTAGTTATTAAAGATAATCCGCCAGTGACAGGATTAATTGAAAAAGCATAAATTTTACCTGTCCAATCAGCAGAGGCATATGCAAATTTACCGGTCGGATCAATTGCCAGCGATTTCATATAGGTAAAATCACCTGTTGATGCTGTTTTATACTCACTTATGAATGTCAACGCTCCGAAAGAATCAACCGAATAAACCCGGATATAAGTATAACTATCTCCAGGATTCCCGGAGGCCCCATCTGCCATCATACAATTCACATAAACAAATTTTCCGTTTGGATGAACAGTTATAGTATCTGTAGCACGTTGAGTATACGTATATTCATTGATATAAGTCAGAGAACCATCACTATTTATTTTATAAACGGATAAAAAATTGTAATAATTACCATTCTCATCCCTGACAACGTAGAGAAACCTCCCTTCAGGATCTGCTGCAATATGGGAAGGCCAGACTCCGGTTGAATAATTATTGATTAAAGTTAAAACTCCACTAGCCTTGTCAATAGAATAGGCTGAGATGTTAGCAGCATTATAGTTTGCAACATAGGCAAATAATTTGTAATTCCTCCCATTGCCGGCATCCTGTATCATATCATCAAATCCCGATTCACATGAGGTAAACATAAGTGCCATTATTATAAATATAAACATCTTTTTAATTTTCAATTTAAACTCCTTCTTTACTCCCCATCTCCATATAAAAAGGGTGGAGTTAATATCTTACAACTCTACCAATATTCCGCAGCTTACAAATCCTTCGTAAAAATATTTCGCTCCTGCGCTCTCATATATCATTCCATAATCTCCACCGATTGAAAAAATAAAATTATCTGTACCTGCCGTTAATGAAAGTCCTGCAGCCGCTACCGGATCAATGATCGTCTTATCTGTTTCACCTTCAGTGCCTGTATATTTTACTTTTGAATATGATTCTCCCAACTTCGCAAACGGGAAGATTGAAAACCAATCGCCTAACCAGAGATGATACCCGGCATAAGCTGTCATTGCCATAAAATTCAGTGTATCTGTATTCATCTCCTCTTTATCGGTAAAAGTTATATAACTGAAGCTTATTCCTGTTTCAAAATTCTGAAACATAAAATTTCGAAGCCCGATGTTTACAGCTCCGCCGTAACCCGGGTCAAACATATCACCAAGTTCGCCTGTAAGAAAGAATGCAGCAGGGGCAACTGAAAGAACAAGCTGCATAGGCATCAGCACCCTGACTTTTTCCGATTCAGTATCGAGATCATCGACAGCTGCAATCTCTAGCTTGTAAACAGAAACATTATCAGGAACTATATATTCAGGAGTCTTTAATGTTGCAATTTTCCCCTTATCTTTTTGATCTTTGTTGTAAACATTATAACCTTTAACTTTACCGTCAGGATCTTTTACTTCACTCCATTTAACAGTTACCTTAGCGCCTTTCATCTCACGGATTATACCTGCAGGTTTTTCAGGAGGCACATTCTTTGTAGTAATCTTAAGTTCATTACTCGGTGAAGATTCGTAATTGGTACTGTCAACACTTGTCACTATTAAAAAATATTTTGTATTGCTTGAAAGATTTTTCAGGGTAATAGATTTACTGCCCGAACTGTCGATCAGTTCGTATTTATCTTTATCACTCTTCTTTATATAAACATTATATTTCTTTACAGCATCATAAGGAGGGAGCCATGTAAGAGTTACTCTATCCGTTCCGACTGTACCGTCAACCTGGAGCCCCGAAGGATTCTTCTCTGCCATAAAGAGAACATCGCTTCTCTTCAGAGTAAACTCTTCGGGACTATACAGTTCCATACGGAAAGTATAGCTCGCCCTGTCCTCATCAACCATGTATGCAACAATGCCTTTCCCGTCACGCTTCTGTATATATATCTTTCCCATTTTAAGTTCAGTATATAAAATACGCATTATATCACTGCGGGGAATCTGTTTTGTTTTTTTACCATCTGTGCGTATTGTAACAGAAGTTGCCCCGTCTGAAACTATCGTTCCGTCGACAATTGATCCGTCTTTTAAAAATACGGCTTCAGCCAAAAGAGGCATTTCTGAAACCGCAGTGAATATAATCAGCGCTGCAGCAGCTGTTATAGATTTCCGTATCATCGTGAATTTCATTATATCATCCTAAAAAAAATGTATCACTGCCGGCATGGCAGGGTGAACTAAATGACTATACTTCCCGGTAGAAAAAGACTTTAAAAATTACCTAAAAATATATTTGTTATTTTATAAATTTTAAATTGTTCATAAATAGATATTTTAGATTCTATTATCGCAGTACTTACGCCGTATGATTCTGCGGAGTTGCATGGAGGGTCACATGTTATATTTACAATCGTATCAATATTAATATTAATCAGTATTAAAAAAACTACTGTCACGACAGGCAAGTATTTCATCAAACTTCCTCTTTTAAAATCCGCATTGCTTTTTAAAATTTTTATTTATTTTCTGACTGATATACGGGCTTGCGGTCAATAGCATCAGCACCTTTAGAACGTTCGAAAACTATACCAGTTTTCGGAACTATGATACATCATCGGTACACCTGCCGACTCCAGTAACCGTATTAAAAAGTAACCCTGAATTTTAAACTAATTGCACCTGCCCGGTCGTCCAGATTTATAAATTTAGACGTATTAATATTTTTTATTCGCTGGACAGAAATATGCCTCATAGTAAATACAGAAGAGTAATATTTCAGGTAAGTAATAATTCGATGATTGAAAGTATATTAAAGTACAGTGAATTCACCTGCGGCATAACACTTTTTTTATTTGCCGCAATACAGATTATATATAAAAACAGGGATTTTATAAATTATAATCTCGCAGGACTTTACTTCTGCGTCTCTTATGTCATACTCACCTTATGGGCTTTTAAATCAGGGATGATTCTCAGCGTACCGTGGCTGCTGCATTCAGATATGGCTGCACCGTTTGCGATCGGGCCTTTTGCGTATTTCTATGTAAAAACAGTACTGGGAATCAGGACTAAGTCATACCTTAAATACGCACTCCATTTCATCCCCGCAATTATAGTACTTTGCGCCATTATTGCAAGCAACATTATTGACGGTTCACTGGCTCACTATTACCGGCAATTTTCGATGGAATATCCATCATATAACCTGACTCCATTAATCCGGAGTATCGATTTTATCTCCAATTTTTACATGATATTTTATTTTATTCTTATTGTAAAAAATGTTTACCAGCTCCTTAAAAACAAAAATCACAAATCCATCAGGGAACTGCAGATTTTATTTTACTATATGTTTTTAATTGTTCTATTCAATACCATGATGCTCATGGCGAGTGTTACGGGGAACAACGTGCTTAATATTACCGCAATCTACCTCCTCACTTTATCGGGAGTCTGGTATTTTATTTTCTCCTTCCGCTATCCGGAATTTGCACAAAAGGCAATCAAAGAAGCTAAAGTCATAAGATATGAGAACTCTATCTTAAATGGTATAGACGCCAAAATAGTTCTTGAACGTCTCGATGATCTGATGGAAGAGGAAAAAATATTTATTGATGAAGAACTGACCATGCAGAAACTAAGTGAACTTCTGATGATTACTCCTCACCAGTTTTCGAAGATACTCAACTCTAAAAGAAAAATGAATTTCAGAACTCTTGTGAACTCATACCGTATTAAAGAAGCGATGAAACAGATGGCGGATTATCCGGATAAAACCATTCTTGAAATAGCGCTTTCAAGCGGATTTAATTCAAAATCATCATTCAATGGAGTATTCATGAAAACAGCAGGCGTCACGCCGAGTGATTACAGAAAGAGCATAAAGAACCGGTAACAGTTTACTCCGCGCCGCAAGACACATAAATATCAGTGTATTTTTTACATTTACAATGAAGCTCCATTATTCGGGCTTTACGGAAGTTTTGCTTTCGTATTTCGGATTTCTGAAACCGAGATCGACCATCACTCCATATGTCAGGGCCAGGCGGAGATTCCCGAAAAAAGCGTCACTCCCTTTTATTTTAGTAAAATCGCTGTCAATTCTGTCTTTCCATAAATATTCAGTTTTTTTCAGAACATGCGATGTTGAAGGATTTTCATTGAATGCAGTAATTATCTCCTGCCGGAAGAGATCCATAAACTCACGGTGATCCTTAAACACAAAGTTAATATCATCAGCCCCGGAGATAATACCGAAGTGGCAGAACCCGATGAGCTCGGGATTCATGCTTCTGAGTTTGTCCATACTGCTGATATAATCTTTATAATTGAAGTTAGGCGGCATGGACGTAGGAGTGGAGAGCATTTTATCATTAGTATAAATTGTTCCAAGCGCTTCACCGGCGAATGTAAAAATTGTTCTGTCTCCAAGAATGACTGAAGGCGAACAGTGATCAGCAGTATGTCCCGGAGTATGCAGGAGCCTGACTCTTTCCCCTGCTGAAAATTCGACTGGAAGAAAATCATCAGGTTCAACGATAAAAAATGCTTCATCCGGCAGAAAATCCATTGTACCTACGAATTTACCGAATGTAGTCTTAGCACCGCGCAGATGGCCTGCTGAATTCTGAAGGTTTTCTTTTGTGATACGGTTAGTATAAATTTTAAAATCACTATTTATATCTTTCATCCGTTTCCAGAGTTCAGCAGATCCTCCGCCATGATCAAAATGGTAATGGCTCAATACAATCCCGGCTATGCTTTCAAGATCAACACCGCGGCTGGTAAGAGATTTAAACACGGTGTCGATATTATCCGATGTCCCTATATCCATGAGAAGAGATTTATTTCCGTCGCTGTAACAGTAGACACTGGTGATAGTTTCCATATTAAACTGCAGAGTATCGATGAGATAAACATTCTCAATCCTGCACTCTTTTCTTTCAAAAGCCATTAATCAACCTCACAAATTACCAAACAATCAAAACACTTAATGCAATGAAAGTAAAGTTTTTTATTACTAAATTTAATGGATACCACAGATAGGTGCAGATCAAAAAGGATTAACACAGGTTTAATTACAATTTATCAGACAGCATATTCACACCCAGGCTTCGACACGTTCAACACATCGTCGGGCGCAGCAGGTGTTAAAAAAATAATTCCGGATATTTTAAAATCAACGACTTTAACAGCATGCTCCGGAGGTTCCGTCACAGCCGCAATCCGGTTCTGTTCCACGGATCATTCCATTAATTACCGCAGTCGCACACCCGACACCGGCCTTGACAGAAATCGCGCCGAAGTCACAGTTCTTTTCACATGCACCGCACTCCATACATCTGTCTTTATCCGTTATCGTAACTTTTTTATCCTCAAGTTTAAACACCGCATGGGGACAGACTTCCATGCATCTTCCACACCCTGTACACTTATCCGGAAAAACCTGCAGTGTTGTAATATTTTTAAGATATGTCATAACATCCCCCAGTCAGAAATCTTGTAAAAAATCAGAAATATAAAAGATAATACCGCTCCCGATATATAAACGGGAAAAGCAATTTTAAGTTCTTTCTTCACGCCGGAGAGACTTGTATAAGTTGAAGCGCCGGTAAACTGAAGAGCAATGTATGACGAAAGAAGCGGAAAAAGAATCATCGCTGATATAATCAGAAATATATTGCAAGACACAAATGTTCCGGTAAAATACAGCACCCCTCCAAAAAGGACAATCCCGGCGACCCATCCTTTTAGAGCAAAAGCTCTGAACGGAATAAACGGAAGAAATACCGGTGTGAAAAACGCTCCTGCAAAAACCGCAAGCAAGCCCGCCGCGAGAAAGAAATACCCCTTCATAATCGAATCCCTGAATATAATCCCATCAGGAGTAAGCCCGAAAACCACTAGAACAACAAGAGCAAAGTAATGGAACTTAGCAAAAATCTGTCTTATCTCAATCGGTGTAAGAATCAGCCTGTCAATAATATCAAACCGTACCCTGCGCATTTCAGCATCACACTTATGGCCGTTTTCAACATACTTTCTCAAATCTTCCGCGCGCACAGGGCCGTACATGACACTGAATCCGCTCTTCCTTCTGACCTCGCCCGAATTAACTCCCGGAGCGCCGAGCTGCGGAAGAATAATTTTTCTGTGTAAAACATTTTCCGCGAGTTTTGTCCGGGAAATCCGGTTGAGCAGTTCGCCGGTACCGAAAGTTCCCTTCCCTGCAGCGCACCATACGTTTATACCTTTCGTATCAAGAACCATTATCCACGCATTCAGTCCGTTCAGTGATGATCTCACAGCGTCAAAACTCATCTTATAGTTTGCAGTGACAAAAACATCTGAATTTTCATCAGGCGCCCCTACTGCATAGAGGCCCGGTTTGACGGAAAAACTCATTCTGAATGTACTCATCCTTGCCTTTACAGTTTCCCATTTATCCCGTGATGAAAGTATCGTTGATACCACGGGCATATCTCCGGTTTTTGCCCTGATGTATCCCGTAACAAAAGGAGGCGCCGCTTCCCGGGCCGATAATGATTCCGCGACAGAGCATCCGCATGAAGGTTTCGCAGTGACAAGCGGAGAGAGTCTTTTATCCGGAGTATTTAAAGCCTGAAATTTCATATCATACCTTTTCAGCAATTACATTTAATATTTTCAATTTTAATTAATGAGAAAAATTCTCCAAAGATAACAGACATCTCCGCAATCCCCTCAACATTGAGGCAGTAACACGATCTGGGACCCTCAATTATTCCGGAGATAAGCCCTGCCGATTTCAGTTCTTTCAGGTGCTGGGAAACAGTGGACTGCGCAAGTGGAATCTCAAGAACAATCTCTCCGCAGATACAGCTGTTTTTCTCTGCAAGAATCCTCAAAATTTCAATTCGTGCCGGGTGAGAAATTGCTTTTGCAAAATCTGCGATTTTCTGAGAATTACTGCAGAATATTTCTTTTTTGTTGTTAGCCATAGTAAACGTATATCGTGAATATACGATAAAGTCAAGAAATTATTCTTACTATTTAAAAAATTTTTCTTACATTTGCAGAATCAATTTTCTAACCAGGAGCCCGGAGTTCTCTATCAGGATCTTGCCCTGCTCTGCTCTGGCAGCAAATTATTTTTGAGAGGCACAGTGCTTCGAGCTGTGGGGAAATATGGGATTACGGAGGCAATGCCCTCTTAATCCCATATTTCCCGCGCATGCAGAGCATTCGTACCCCTGAAAATAAATCGCTACCCTCTACACCGGCTTTTTTCATAAAATTAATTTATTGACACAATGAACACACATTCCTTTTTATAAGATTTTATAAGGATGACCAATGCACATTAGAGAAATAATAGAAAATCATAAATTTTCGTTCAGTTTTGAATTTTTCCCTCCTAAAACTGAAAAATCGTCAGAAACCCTTTTCGAAAATATAAGTGAACTGGTGAATTTAAAACCTGCATATGTAAGTGTCACTTATGGAGCCGGCGGTTCTACCCGCGACCTGACCCATAATCTTGTTGTAAAAATTCAGAATCAGACAAATCTTACTGTGGTTTCGCATCTTACATGTGTAGGATCAACCGCGGAGGAAATACATTCCATTCTTTCCCGATACCGTGACAACAAAATTGAAAATATAATGGCTCTCCGCGGAGATCCGCCTGCGGGATCAGAGCGCTTTATAAAAACCGAAGGTGGTTTTCAATACGCCTCTGAACTGGTCGAATATGTTAAAAAACATTTCCCCTCAATGGGAATAGGAGTTGCCGGATATCCCGAAGGTCATCCTGAAACTCCAAACAGAATTAAAGAGATGGACAATCTAAAGAGAAAAGTTGATGCGGGGGCTGATTATATATGCACCCAGCTGTTTTTTGATAATAACGATTTTTATGATTTCTGTGAGAGATGTGAAATAGCCGGTATCAGAATTCCTATCATCGCAGGTATTATGCCTGTTACATCAATCAAGGGGATGAACAGAATGGCAGAGCTTGCTCTTGGGACAAAAATCCCTGCAAAACTGCAAAGAGCAATCGCCAGGGCAGAGGATGATTCCTACGTGGGAAAAGTCGGCATCCACTGGGCAACACAGCAGGTTCATGAACTGATTGATAATAATGTAAAGGGTGTGCATTTTTACACCCTGAACCAGAGCAGGGCAACAAGAGAGATTTATTCGTCTCTCGGAATATCTAATTCAATGAGCTTAAACAGGTGAGTATCATATTAAATTCTTGACATTTTACAATTATTTGTCCAGTGTAATACGGAATTTATACTCACTTAAAAGTTTCTGATAAAAAATGTAATATCCGTATGAGAAAAACACTCCATATTGCATTTATTCATCAGGAACTAAATAAATATAACTTAATTTAGGAGTAGTAATTATGAGTTTTGTCGAAGCCATGAGAGCGAAAGCTAAAAGTGCCGGGAAAAAGCTTGTCCTCGCCGAAGGAACAGAGCCAAGAACAGTTAAAGCTGCAAGAATGATTATGGACGAAAAGATTGCATCTGAAGTTTTCCTTGTTGGAAACAAAGACGCGATAGCCAAAGTAGCAGGCGAGCAGGGTGTAAAACTTGATGGACTTACACTTATTGATCCGGCAACAACAGAATTAAAAGCAGAGTTTGCAAATGCATTTTTTGAGATGAGAAAACACAAAGGTGTTACAGAAGAAGAAGCCGCAAAATCAATGCTCGACAACCTAAGGTTCGGAGCGATGATGGTTAAGAAAAATAAAGTTTCTGCTATGGTTGCAGGAGCTGAAAATTCAACAGGAAAAGTTCTCCTTGCCGGATTCAACATCATTGGAACAACTCCGGGAGTAAAATCAGCATCTTCATGTTTTGTAATGGATATGCCTGATAAAAAATGGGGAAAAGACGGTCTCATGATCTTCGGAGACTGCGCGACTATTCCCGATCCTACTGCTGAACAGCTTGCAGAAATTGCAATTCAGTCAGCAGAATCATGCAGAAAATTCCTCAACACAGAACCTATCGTTGCACTTCTCTCTTTCTCAACAAAAGGTTCAGCTAAACATGAAAATGTCGATAAAGTAGTTAAAGCACTTGAACTCATTAAACAGATGGCACCGGATCTTAAAGTTGATGGAGAACTTCAGGCAGACGCGGCTCTTATCGCAAGTGTTGGACAGCAGAAAGCTCCCGGTTCTAAAGTAGCAGGTTTTGCAAATACACTTATATTCCCTGACCTTCAGTCCGGAAATATAGGATACAAACTTGTTCAGAGATTCGCTAATGCAGGCGCATATGGCCCGTTTCTTCAGGGTTTTGCACAGCCTATATCAGACCTTTCAAGAGGATGTTCTGTTGAAGAGATCGTTAATACTGCAGCAGTAACTCTGGCACAGGCGTAATTAGAATTTACATTTTCCGGTTAAACGGAGATATATGCTTAAAAAGCAGGGGCTAAAACCCCTGCTTTTTTGTGTTATATATCTAATAAAGCATTAAGACACCGGATAACACATGCAAAATCAATCAATATAAAATAAACGTACTGGTACTTATCCGGAATGACAGGTATCATTCTTGACAAAAAGGTTCAGTGATACATTCCGTAGTATTAAAATAAGGTTTTCCTGAATAAAATTTTTTATTTACAGCCGTGAGGCTTCCCTCATAATAATGCTTTAAGCCTTGGAGAAAAAGATGAAATTTGAAGCTTCGAAAACTCTGCCTGAACAGATTGCAAAATATCTTGAAGACCGGATCATCCGCCGTGAAATTAAGTCCGGTGAACGTCTTGTCGAAACAAAAATCGCAGAGGAACTGGGGGTCAGCCAGAGTCCCATGCGCGAAGCGTTACGTATGCTTGAAAAAGTCCGCCTTGTCCGTCTTACTCCGCGTCATGGCGCACGTGTTACAGAGCTTACGGAAGACTTTATCATTTCCATCTATGATATTTTTCAGGAACTCGTTGGACTCGCTACACAAAAAACCGTTGAACGGCGTACAGACAAAGATATACTTGATATACGCGCACTGTTTGAAAAAGTCCGGCACTATTCCCAGGCGAATGATATTTTCAATTTTAATGAAATGTATTTTCAGTGGGGAATTCGATGCCTCAAAGCTGCCTATGACCCGCTTCTTGAAGAACACCTTATTGACCTCGTTCCAAGCATCAGGCGGCTGCAGTATATCTCTCTTCTCAAACGGGATTCGAAGGACATTTTCGGTATTGTAGAAAAAATGGCATATACTACAGACTGTATAGAAAAAGGTCTGATAAAAGAGGCCAGAATAAACAATTGTACAGAAGTAGAACGCGAAAAAAAACTTGTCCTCCAGATTTTCAGACAATTCCCGGAATAAACCCCTTTTTATCTCTTTTTTTATCACTTTTACACAGATAAGTCCATTAATAATTTGACAAAGATCTTACACCTTTAAAGATAATCGATTATATATAATATATTATGCTAAAAATGAGGTGCTATATGAATCAATGTTTAAATTCCTTTCATCTTGAATACAAACAAAAACTCCGAACACCATCTGAAGCAGCAAAACTAATTCAATCAGGTGATGTTGTTGAGTATGCCCAGTTTAACGGCAAACCTATTGTATTTGACACTGCATTGGCAAATCGAAGGGATGAACTTAAAGATGTGGGAGTCTTTTGCAGTGTCTGTCTCCCTCCGGTGCCGGAAACCTGCAAATATCCTGAAAGCTTTATCTTTGTGGACTGGCACTGGAGCAAGCTGACACGTATGATGGAATCTTTCTCTCCGATATACTATAATCCCATATCATATCGATTTGCAACTGATTACATGCGGTATTATGACGCCCCCGACTACTGGCGCTCATTTTATTATAATGATCCTGAAAGGGCCGCAAAAACAAAACGTGTTTTTGTTATACGTGTGGCTCCAATGGATTCACACGGCTATTTCAATATGGGACAGCAGAACTCGTTTCATTCATCATCAACCGATGGCAGTGAACTGGTTATCGTTGAGGTAAACAATAACATGCCTGTCTGCATGGGAGGCGCAGAAGAGGCCTACCACATCTCGCGTGTTGATATAGTTATAGAGGATGAATCTGATACCGCTCTTTTCGCCCCCGAGCCTGCAGAACCTACAGATGTTGAGAAAAAAATAGCAGCTCATGTAATGAATTATATCCATGACGGATGCTGTCTTCAGCTGGGCATAGGCGGTATGCCGAATGCCATTGGCCGCATGATCGCGGACTCGGATTTGAAAGATCTGGGAGGACATACCGAAATGCTTGTAGATACATATATGGACATGATATTGTCTGGCAAGCTTACAAACGCATGCAAGTCTGCGGATAGACACCGGACTGCCTTTACCTTTGCTGTCGGCAGTCAGCGCCTTTATAACTTCATGAATATGAATTCAGCGATTGCCTCGTATCCGGCTGACTACACGAATGATCCAGGTACTATACGCGGTATCGATAATTTTATCAGCATCAACAGTGCGCTTCAGATTGACCTCTTCTCACAGGTTAACGCTGAAAGCATTGTTACAAACGGCAGGACAAGACAAATTTCAGGGAACGGCGGAATGACCGATTTTGTATATTCATCACAGCTGTCAAAAGGAGGGAAAAGCCTGATCTGCCTTGAATCAACATTCAGGGACAAAGAGGGGAAACTCCATTCGTCGATAATGCCCACTCTACAGGCTGGAACCATTGTTACCATTTCCCGCCAGCTTGTAGATTACGTCGTAACCGAATATGGCGCGGTGAAGCTTGGAGCAAATCCCACATGGCAAAGAGCGGAAAAACTGATCAGTATAGCCCATCCGGAATTCAGGGATGAGCTTATCCAATCCGCCGGGAAGATGGGACTGTGGCGCAGATCAAACAAAAAATAATAACTTAAACTTAAAAATCAGCTATCCCGTCCGGAGCGGAATAGCTGATTTTTAAATTCATCATCACCGCTTATTGAATAAATTGAAATGATCCTACGGCATATTAAAACGGCTCTGCGGAGCTGTTATAAAACCGTTGTAATTAAAAAACGGGCTCCCGTAAAAAATCCTGTTTGTTTCTTCCAAAAAAATGTACCGGCATTAATCGATGTATCATAATAAATTTTATTATTTACTCAGGTGCTATCATCAAACAATGGATATGCAGTATAGTTAATCATAACAGCACTCACAAGGGAAGCTGACACGCACCCTTATTTATGCTGTAAATTAACCCGTGTATGTATAAATTGCTATAATCTGTTTTCGAAAGTCTTGCATTACAGTAAAATATTAATATACTTCACCCTTTATGGATAAAATATACTAACTTAAATTTTAATTATTGCAGTTGAATTTAAACTGGCCGAAAATCAAGTATAGATTGATTGAGGAAACTAATGAATAAGAAAAAAAAATATGGTCAGAGACGGAATCGAACCGCCGACACGGGGATTTTCAGTCCCCTGCTCTACCGGCTGAGCTACCTGACCACTTCGTCAAAAGACTATACATATCTATTCTGCACACCGAATATGTCAATAAAAAATCTTATAAAAAATATATTTTATCTAAACTCATTAAAAAATATCACTGTAACATGGCCATCAGCAAAACAAGATTCTTCCACCTTCCGGATGTGCATGTGCATAAGGCGCCGGATCTCAAAAATACCAGCCGGTTTATTAATCGTTACATTTTTTCTATTAATACTTTTATGTTTAAAAACAGAAGCTTCCGCAAGAGAGGAGTATCACTGGACTTATAATCTGGAGAAAGGCAAAAAACAGTATTCTGCGGGAATGTACAAAGATGCATACGACAGCATGAGGCTTGCTTTGAAAAAAAATCCGGAGAGTTATGAAGCAGCAAATATTCTTGCATATATTTCTCTTATGAAAAAAGATATGTATTCTGCTGAAAAATATTTTTTAATTTCGCTCAAAGTAAATGATTCTCAACCGGATATCCATACATCAATGGGAAGGATAGATGAGTATTTCCAGAGAGACGAATCGGCACTGTCCCACTACAATAAAAGCGTTTTGCTGAATCCCGATAATCCGAAAGCTCTAATAAACCTGGCAAGAATTCATTACAAAAAAGGAGAGCCCGGCGAGGGAGAAAAATATTTTAAACAATGTTATGATAAAGGAATAGGCAAGAGTGCTGAAATCTACAGCAGAGCGGAAGAGATGAGAAAAAAAAATCCCGCCGGTGCTGCTTTTGAATTCAGAAAGGCTGTTGAAGCAAATCCCGCGCATTCAGCTGCATATATAGGACTGGCTGATTCATACAGGCAGACAGGCGAATATGACAATGCCGCGGCAGTAATGGAGGAACTGAAAAGCAACAAACCGGACTACGCTCTGCCTTATATCTATCTCGGAAATATTTACTATAACAATAAACCCGACATGAAGCGCAGAAAATACTTTATTACATTATCCATCCGGAACTACGAGAAAGCGATTGAACTTGATCCTGAAAATTCTGACACGTATTTCCAGCTTGCGGAGATATATAAACAGATCGGTAACAGAGACCGGTCGACAGAGCTGGAACTGAAAGGCCAGGAGATAACTGGAAATGAAAAGTAATCACTGAATCAGTTCCAGAGCCTCACCTTCGAGTTTATACTGGCACTGTTTGACAATCTTCACTCCGGAACCGCTTATATCAGGAATCCCGGTTATACCGGACAAAAACTCATCAATCCTCACAGAAGATTCTTTACCGGTATAAAGAATAACCGTTAATGAATGGCCTTCAACTTTATATGAATTCAGGATTTCTTTCAGGAGATATTCCTGCTCACCCTTCTCTTTTTTACCTTTCTTGATAAAGGTTTCATGTGTACCCAGAAAAACTGCAGCCGCGGCAAGTGCAGCTTCATCGCCGAATTCCGCAAGATACTCAACCGCATTAGTCAGAGCCATTATTGTCACGCTCTTCTCTCTCATTCTGACTTTTTCCACTTTTAAAAATTCCGGCAGGCGCGGATTTATTTTTGCAGGGAGTTCGGCTATCTCAGGCTCAGAAAGTCCGGAGTAAAGCTCAACATCCACAACTTCCGAAATGCTCTCGACTCCAAGAGGAACAGGATAACCGCAGGCAATTTTTTCTCTTTTATTAAATCCCTGGCTGAATGAGACCGGAACCCCCGCCATACGGAACCCTCTTTTAATTATCTCATTGAAATCTATATGGCCGATATATTTTCCATTACCGGTTTTTGAAAAAACAAAACGCAGTGTCTGGGCTGTGGGATATTTCAATTCGAAATGTTTTAATGCGGTTTTGTATTTGTCAGCATCAAGCTCTTCGTTATACCGCTTCTCCGGCTGCCTGTATGATTCTATGTCGAGTTTTCTTCCGCGCATTGCGCTTACAGCTTTTTCTCCGCCGGTCTCAATCACCTGCCACGGGTATGAAATACTGCTGTCTCTCTCTTCAAGATAACTCTTCCATTCGGGAAGATATTTTTCAATGCATCCCATCCATATATCAAACCTGAAGTATTCGCTCCATGAATCGAGCCTCGCTCCGGCAAGATATGAATTATATATTACAGTTCCTATCCGCGTGTCGCCTCGCGCGAGAAGCCCTTCGATAAATGATGAACGCACATCGTGATTTTTTATAGTTATCTGTCTCGGTGAAGCGGATTTAACTTTACGTATCACCTCATGAAAATAGTCCATACTCATCTGTTTTTCATGGTCAAACGGAGTGTGAGGCTTGGGGATAAAAGGGGATATGGTCACATTTATATCTTTCTTCCCTCTTCCCCGTTTAACAAGATCTTTAAGCAGTACAATAATCTCTTCAGCTTCATCGGCTTCACTGCAGCCGGGAAGCCCGATCATGAAGTAAAGTTTAATGACTCTCCATCCATGATTAAACGCATAGTCAACTATATCGTAGAGATCCTCTTTCCTGACTTTTTTGTTTGATAAGCTTCGTATCTCGTCAGATGCAGACTCAACTGCAAAAGTAAGTGAACTTTTTCTTAAATTGGAAACTGTTTCAATAATTGGAAGAGTGTTGCGGTCAACCTTCAGCGAAGGGAGAGCAATCGACACTCCGCGCTCCGTCAGTTCAGGGAGCACACTGTTTAAAAGCTTTACTATATGTTTATAATCACTCACGGACAGAGCGGTGAGAGTAACTTCATCGTAACCTGTATTGTCAATCTGGCGGAAAATGTCATGAGCGGCCTTTTCGAAATTAAACGGCCTGTAAGGGAGACTGTAATAACCGGCGTGGCAGAACTTGCAGAGATTTGAACACCCCCGCGCCAGCTCAACGACCGCCCGTTCCTGAGAAATTCTGATTGAAGGAACAAGCGGCTTCGCAGGAGAAAAACATCCTTCAGCTTTGACCGACACCTTTTTTACTTTTTTAAATCCTGAAATATCTGCGCCAAGTCCTGTATAATTTAACTCGTAATCTACGGAGGCCAATATCCCGTCAATTTTTTTCAGCTCGGCAATAATGGAATCCCTTGAAGTTATACCTTCGGACCTGCATCTGAGCAGAGTACGCATAATCTCAGGGAACCCCTCCTCGCCGTCACCGATAAAAAAAATGTCAACGAAATCCGCATAGGGAAAAGGATTAGAAACGGCTTCCCCTCCCGCTATAACAACGGGATCGGAATCTTTCCTCTCTTTCCTCAGCATCGGTATCCTGCCGAGGTCAAGCACCTGCAGCATGTTTGATGCAAGCAGCTCATGGGAAAGATTAAAACCAACTGCATCGAGCTCATGTAGCGGAGTATAAGTTTCAAGTGAATAGAGCGGAATATTTCTTGCGCGGAGTTCACTCTCAAAGTCAGGTGCTACGGCAAACACTCTCTCGCATGCGGCTCCCTCTACTCTGTTTGCAGCATCATACAGTATCTTGATTCCATTATTGGACATCCCCACTTCATAGAGATCAGGATATGAAAGGGCCACTCGTACGCGCGCATCATCCTTCACCGTCATATTAAGTTCATTGCCGAAATACCTTGCGGGCTTCTGGACAAGATGGAGAAATTTTCCCAGACTGTCTTTTATGTTTATATTATTCATTATTGTTTATTGATTACTCCCTCAGTGAGATTAATAAATTCTTCAAGTGAGAGTTTTTCCCCTCTCACTTCAGGTTTGATTCCGCAGTGTTTCAGTATATTTTCAACAACATCTCTTTTCATTTCAAGATGCGGCGAATCTGTTAAGGATTTAAGAAGGGTTTTACGTCTCCCCCAGAATACGGATTTTACTATAAGATGAAACATTTCCTCATCTTCAGGCAGAGTGAAATATCTCGGTTTTCGCGACAGTTCCAGAAAAGAAGATTTCACATCCGGTTTCGGATAGAACGACTCCCCTGCTATATGAAAAAGTACCTTCGATTTAAAATAATACGAAAGAGTTACAGTGAGTGCACCGTAGGTTTCACTTCCCGGCTTTGCGATAATTCTCTCTGCCATCTCCTTCTGCATCATTACAAGAATTCTTTCTGCTGTAAAATTTTTTGCTATACGGAACAGAATTTCAGATGCACAATAATAGGGAAGATTCGAAACAATAACATCGAACCTGTCTTCCAGATCAGATTTCAAAAAATCAGCATGAATAATCTCCGCATTACTGCCGGGATTAAACAGGTCACCAAGATACCTTACAAAACCTGAATCGATCTCAACTGCAGTGTACGAGAGAGCTTTCTGCGCAAGCGGAATTGAAATAGATCCGAGACCGGGCCCTATTTCAAGGATCCTCTGCCCTTCGGGAGAACATGAATCTGCTATTTTCTGAATAACAGTATCATTAATTAAAAAATTTTGCCCGAATTTTTTATTCGGAGCAAGACCGTAATCCTCAGTAATTTTTAATATATCACTCTTATTCATTTATTGTTTTCTATAAAACCGGATTTAAATTTTACCTATTCACTTTTTTATCCCTGTATATGTAAAGAAAGATTTACAGGAAGAAAAAAGAAAAACTCTCACCAGGGGATTATTAAAGACATGCTGCTCCTTAACCCCTTTGCATATAAAGACGTTCTGATTTTTCACTCGCCCAAAGACGGCGGGAAGAATTAATTTACCTGTTTTTGTGTTATTATGTATGTTCAGAATTATCGCTAATAATTTAAGAATAATTTTTTAAAAAAATATTCACTTAAAAAAAACTTGTATTGAAATTATACTTATTTTTTTAGAAGTTGTAAATACATTCTTAATGTTATAAGTCAATATCGGGATACAAAGAATCCCCCTCTAATTTATCACTTTTAAGATGAGGGAAAAACCAATATGAATTTAAACCACGCTGATTTATAAGCAGTTCAGAAATAAATAAAGGCCGTATAGAGGGAAAATGAAAAAAGAAGCTAAACTATTGAAAAGAACCTACAAAATTATCTATAAAAATACAACTATAAAGAATAAGATAATTTACGGTACGGTTGCTACTATTCTTGTAACTACTCTTATTGGAACAATCCTTTCGATGAATGACATCAAGGATGTCGCAAGAGAGGGCCTCATCCAGCATGTAAGAGCGGTAAAAGCGATGGGAGAGGCCGTATTGCATCAGACATCCCAGAACTGGGAAAACAATATGTTTAATTCTGCAGCCGTGAAGAAGGAAATTGACAACAAGGATTACTCAATTATACCCATAGTATCTACATTTAATGCGATTAAACAAGCCGGTGAGAACACAATCTTTAAGTTCAGAACACCGGTAATGAACCCCAGAAACAGTGCAAATAAAGCTAATGATGAAGACCTTAAAATTTTTGAAAAACTTAAAAATGAAAACCTCGATGAATATTACTATATAGATAGAAAAACAGAACAGCTTCACTACTACGAGACTTTAAGGATGGGTAGCCACTGCATCAAATGCCATGGAGATCCGGCAACTTCAGAAAAATTGTGGGGAAATAAAGAGGGGCTGGACTTCACCGGCAAAAAAATGGAGGGATACAAGGTAGGCGATTTTTACGGAGCTATGGTACTTACATACCGGCTTGATGCTCTCTCACCCACTCTCGTAAGAGACCTGATAATAAATAATATTTTCTATTTCCTCATTTACCTGACAGGTATCGCAATAATTATCTTCATCATAAAAAAAGCAATGAGACCGCTTGATGATGTTGCAATGGCACTTGAAGAAATGGGTAAAGGAGAAGGAGACCTTACTCAAAAAATAGAAATAAAAACTCATGATGAAGTTGGAAATGTCGCCGGACTTTTTAATCAGCTTATAGAGCAGCTCGGCAGCATGATAAAAACTATAATGAACGCATCAGATCATATTGCACATTCATCAATTGAAATGACAAACTCAAGCGGATCGCTTGCAAGTGTCGCGCAGGATCAGGCAGCTTCTATTGAAGAGACATCTTCTGCTATGGAGGAGATTAAAGCAACTATCGATTCGGTATTTGAAACTACAAAAGCACAGGCGACCAGGGCCGGTGATAATAAAATACTGATGGAACAGTTATCCGAAGCAATAAACCAGATAAATAAAACAGCACAAAATGCAAACCGCATGGCTGATGATACATACAAATACGCGATTGACGGTGAACAGGTTCTTGGAAAAACAGTTGAAGGGATGAAGGAGATAAATGAAAGCTCAAACCGGATAACTGATTTTGTCTCTATTATAAACGATATATCTGACCAGATAAACCTCCTCTCCCTTAACGCAAGTATCGAAGCTGCAAGAGCGGGAGATCATGGAAAAGGATTTGCCGTTGTTGCCGAGGAGATAGCAAAACTTGCAGAGCAGACTGCTGGAAGTACCGGTGAGATAAAAAAACTTATACTTGAATCAAACAGCAAAGTTGAATCGGGATCTCAGCTCGTTGCTAAAACAGCTGAATCTTTAAGGCTTATTATCACCAATGTTAAAAAGACAGCGGAACTGATGGAACAGATTGCCAAATCCTCTGTTGAGCTGGATGAAAACAGCAGAAAAGCGGCAGGAAATGCGAAAGACGTCAACAGGATGTCCGAAGAAATTTCAACAATGATGCAGGAACAGAGCATAAGCAGTAATGAAATAATCAAGGCTATTGACAGAATAAATGAAGTAACTCAGAGTGTTGCAAGCGGATCTGAAGAACTCGCGGCAAGCTCGGAAGAACTCTCATCTCAATCTGAACTTTTAAATAATCTTGTTAACAAATTTAAGATAGAGTAAATAATTTATCTTTATTCATATTTATGCGCGCAGGGGACGGCCACGGCCATCCCCTGCGATTGATTATCAGTACCCGCAAAAATTATTCAATCATCCCAGCAGATGACCATCCAGATGCAGAAGCTGAAAACATTTTAAAATATGCTCATTGTAGTTGATAATTCGGAGCATTCTGCCGTCAAGAGATAACCTCATTTTAAATCTTACGATAGATGATAAAAACATGGAATCAACAACTTCCAGATTTCTCATATCAAATATAAGATCTCTATGATCATTTTTTATAAACGCTTCTACATGCTCTTCAAAGAGCCTGGTATGAGGAAACAGATCCAACTCTTTGAGCAGGTAGATTTTTTCATTTTCATTATCAATTGTATCAAACATGTTTTATCTGCATTTATTACCAGGTTTAATTCTAAATAATTTTAAAGGTACAATAATAAATTCTGTTATATAATCACAAAAAATCTCCGCCTAAGTACTTCGGGCTTATGCAGCGGATTTAATTCTGTAAAAAATTAAATTATTATAACTGCAAAAAATTATATCGTAAAAAAATCCCAAAAGCAAGACATCCGCTGACATGTCAGAATCTGACTATAATAAAAGAGTAGAAATCCAACATATTTTTAAAAATGTAAAATTATTTTCAACGTAATAAAAAATCTCTTCAACAGGGTAAAACATGCAATTTTCCAGAATCTACCCTGTAAAAAATCGTGCGTTGAATATCCCGCGGCTATAACCATAAAATATTAGATCAGAAATTATAAGAATCTCCATTTATATATTACTAAAAAAGAAAAATCGGATATTCAGTTCCGGTCTAGAGATTTATAAGATTAAGTTTAAACTTTCTTCCGTTTTCTACATAATGCTTTGCTGCTCCATCGATGATCTTTATTTCTACTTCCGTTATCTCCCTCACAATTTTTCCGGGTGAACCCATTACAACAGACCCGTCCGGTATATTCATTCCTGATTTTATCAGAGCATTCGCGCCAATAAGACAATTTTTACCGATTACAGCACCATCAAGAACCACGGAATTTATCCCTATGAGAGAATTGTCTCCGATCGTACACCCGTGGAGCATTGCAAGATGTCCGACAGTCACACCTTTTCCTATAATGAGCTTATTCCAGGCTTCCGCATGAAGAACACATCCGTCCTGAACATTACTCTCATCTCCAACAATAATTGTACTTGTATCAGCCCTGATCACGGCATTAAACCATACACTGGCGCCATTTCCGATCTCTACATCACCTATTACATGCGCGCTTTCAGCAATATAGTAATCATCACTTTTGAAGCTGACCCGTTTATCACCAAGATTATATATCATAAATCCTCCATATACATTTTTTAAATCAGAATCTGTATAATCTGCTGCCGCCTGTATGTGAGAGCGTGAGGCAGAAGCGGCCGTACCAGATTCACTATACAATACCGTACAGTGCTGAATTCTGCACAGTTGAATTGTTATTTACTGCTTTCATAATCAAATATAATAAGTTTAAAAATCGAGAACAAAATTGCAGTTAAAAATAAATTTTAACACTGCCCGGACTGTATTATAAAACATTTTTTCCACGCAGAGATTAACTTCTTAAACTATAATGTAATCTAAAAAAAAGTGGACATCAAATACTGATTCAAGTTTAGTTAAAACCGGTAAAACAATAATGAAAAGATACGATATTCTTCATGAGATTTTTCACAGGGCCGGTACTGAAAAGTTTATGACACTTTATGATCTTGAAACGGAAACAGGCCTTTCGGGCTCACAGCTCCGTCCCATGATTGAAGACCTCAAAGAGGAGAGTCTTGTTGTTGAGCATCAGGAAGGTTTTCAGATTTCTGAAAGCGGTTTGCATTTCTGTAAAAGCCGCTGGGCTTAATCGCAGCGGATTCATAGAGATGGGGACACAAATAATTCCATGTTACTAATATCATCAATTACAGAGCATCCGTTTTGTAATAAAAAAGAGAGGTTAATATGCCGGTTGAATGGTTATCAGAGGAAAAATGCAGAAAAATGCTCGGTCCGCAGGTTTACGGGAGACTGGCAACTTCAGGAAAAGATAATGTTCCTTACATTACACCTGTAAATTACGCTTATGCAAACGACGCGATTTATATACATTGCGCGCTGAAAGGGCGAAAACTTAACAATATCGCTGAAAATCCCGTTGTCTGCTTTGAAATAAGCGCGCCGGGAAATCTTTACATTTCAGAAAAAGCCTGCGGTTTCAGCATGAGGTACTGGTCAATACTTATCTCGGGGAAAGCGGAACTTGTAGAAAGCATTGATGAAAAAAGAGAAGCATTAAATGCAGTTATGCAGAAATATGCAGGGCGGTTTGAATATAGTGACCCTTCAGATGAAGATCTCGGCAAAGTCAATGTTATCAAAATAAACATCGGAAATATAAGCGGAAAGATGGGAATAGATCCCCAGTGATCTGTTGTGCTGTAATTTCTATAAAATGAAAATTGAAACTGCTCCCCTACCCGGGGAGTCGGTGAATTCACCTGTATAAAACTTTAAACAAACACTCCCCGAATGAACTTTCCTGATTAAAAAATTCATGTTTCTGTAACAGATTTCATCTATAATTTTCTGATCTACAATGGTGATAATTATGAAAGAAAAAAATACTAATATAAACATGAATCCAATTCTTGCAGGAATACCTGTAGAATTTGAAAGTGACGAACCATGGAGAAAGACCAGACTTTCATGTTCAGGTGCCGGCAGGGTCGAAAAAAATTTCGACAGGAAACACCTTGAATTTATGTTTAAATTTAAAAATCCAGATGCAGATGAAGCGGATTAATTAAGAGAGGCGTACAGCCTCCCGCCTTTTCTGAACACTTCAATATTTCTTTTAAAGATGGATGTGAAGATGTTCTTTTCAATGGCTTCATCAATAATCCCGTTAAAAAAACATCTCCCGTCATCAAGTACAAATATTCTGCTGAAAATCGGAGTGATTTCCTCAACATGGTGAGTAACATAAATCAGAGAGTGCTTTCTCTTTTTCATTATATTTTTAAGTGAATCGAGAAAATCCTCTCTCGCTCCTATATCAAGCCCGGTCGCAGGTTCATCAAGAATAAGTATATCAGGGTCATTTATGAGAACACGGAGCATAAGCACTTTCTGTTTTTCTCCATCCGAAAGATGCCCGATAATATCATTTTCACGCCCTGCGAGATTTGTTTCTGCAAGAAGTTTATGCGCTTTTTCAATCTCTTCCATGGTGGGTTTTCTATAGAGTCCTATAGACGCATAAAGCCCGCTTAGAACAGTATCTATCAGTCTCTCTTTCCGGTTGAATTTTTCCCTCAGCACAGAACTGACATATCCTATTCTTTTTCTTAACTCTCTTATATCCGAGCCCGGCTGTCCGCACCCGAATCTTGTTACACTCCCCTCTGTGGGATAAAGATAACCTGTAATAATCTCAAGAAGTTTGGTCTTACCCGATCCGTTCCTGCCGAAAAGAATCCAGCTCTCGCCTTTTGTTATCTGCCAGTTTATATCAGTTAAAATTCTTCTGTCGCTGCCGTATATGTCGAGTGATATGTTTTCAAGTTTAATCATAGCTAATTCCCTTTTAAGGTTATTGTAATGTCCCGGCATTGAAGATTTCTATATCCATAAGATCAGCCGATGCAATTACGCGGGGAAAAACTTTACGTGCCGCATTCTCCGCTTCTATCCTCATATTAAGTGTAAGATATCTTGCTGCATCAAAATGCGTAAGTACCAGTTTTTTTGTTCCTGCTTCATGAGCAATACGCGCCGCAGTTTCCGGATTAAGATGCGGCCATTCGTTGTTTATCTCGCCGGGAAGAAACGAGCATTCGGTAATCAGCAGGTCAGAATTCCGTCCCAGTTTAACCGCATTTTCACAGTAACCGGTGTCCGTGCAGAAAGCTACTACAAGGCCGTCAGCTGTTATGCGGTATCCGAGACACGGATCAGCATGCAGCAGAGGAAGAAATTCAATTTCAAATGGAATTTTAACTGTATCCGCAGGGAGTTCCAGCACTTCCGTCTTATACTTTAGTTCACTCAGCGGTACTGTAAAGGGCCTGTTTATCAGATGGTTTATAATGGCACGGGTACCATCCTGCCCGACAATGAAGAGGCCGCTTCGGCAGTTTATTTTTGACAGCCCATGCAGCCCCGATATATGATCAATATGAAAATGACTGAGGAAAAGATAAACAGGTTTAGTTCCGTCAATATATTTATCAATATTATAGAAACCGCTCCCTGCATCAAGTACGATATCATAATCATCTGTCCTGATCAATATACAAAGAGTGTTTCCGGTTTCTGTTTCGAACCACCCGTTGGTGCCTAGAAATATTACATTCATTTATTTAATTATCTCTATTTTCTATAACTGCTCATAAATCTCCGGCACCTCATGAATCTGCCGGAAGTTAAACGGATGAAACAGCAGCGGTTGCAGCCCTGAAGCCAGCCGAATGAGTTATCTTCAGAGCTTGCCGAAGGACGGTCCCTGAGTCTGTCGAAGGGTTTTCTATGATTCAAAATCTATACTGTAAAGTTTATCACCTACAAAATAAAAAAGCATCTCGTAATTCACAATAAACCGGCTGCAGTATTTTACAATTCTGTATGAATTCTGATAGCCGAATCTTGTATCAATCTCAACCCCGAAGAGTGACCCGTCATCAAACTGGACTACAAATGCATCCTCACGTTTCGGATAAAAATCAAAAGCTTTTATCGTCTTTTCCGGGGCATAAATAAGTTTCTTCGACATTGTATTTATGAAAAATGGAAGCTGATCTTTCTTCCCGATCCATTTAACATACATTTTGTTGTTTTCATTTGAGAGAAAAATTTTTCCCTTCAGTTTCCTCATAGGCCCGAGCCTTAGCGTCGCGATCTCCTTACTGTTCCAGGTGGGGAATATACTTTTTGCCGGTTTCTTTGCTTCTTTGAAAAGTTCAATTACATCAGTGTATTCATCATTAAGTTCAGGCTTTGGACGCTTCCCGCCCTTTCTTTTCAGATCAGATTTATCTATCGGAATGTATTTAGTTATTTCTTCGCTTTTTAATTCAGAAGGTACGAGAAGAGGGAAGCATACTTCAACCAGCTGTTCCTGAACCTTTATATATTTTACCCAGGGCCGGTAACCCTCTTTTTCAACATTCACAGTATAATTTCCCGGTTTGACATTCTGAACAAGCATGTTGCGGTCGATCATACCTGCGGATTTTTTAAATTTCCCGTTTAACAGAACGGATGCGCCTCCTTCGACATTTGATACAAAAATTCCGCCTGTCTTGACGACTTTGAAGTTATCAGATATACGGTATCCGAATGAATAAAATATTATAAGCGGGATTACAATAATAAATACCGCGAAGAGGCCAAGTATATATCTGAACTGCTGCTTTGGTGTCATAACATCTCCCTTAATTTTATGCTGCTTATTCCGAACGGTGTTTTGGAGTAACCCAGAATCCCATGTATCTGCCGAACATCAGCCTTGTCTGAGCATCGAGAGCCGGTATTGCTCCGAAAATAGTTATCGTAAGCGGAACAAGGAGCCACTGAATTATATGATAAAACTTTTTAACCCTTTTTTTTGTTTCCGGAACACTCGGCATGAGGCTCACTGCAACCATAGATGACAGGATAAGGTTACTCATTGTGATCATCATAATATCTCGCGTAATGTACGGAAGATTGAAACTCACCATGGTAGTGTTAAACTCTCTCCCCCCTAAAATAATGGGAAGCCAGCCCAGAAGAAAAATCATAAGCGGATTCGTTGCCAGAGACCAGTAGCCGTCAACATTTATTATAAAAATTTTAAACTTCTCCCATTTGGGGATATTTTGATTTTTTGAAAAATTAAACATTATATACGCAAAATTCTCAACCCCGTATGCCCATCTTCTCTGCTGCTTATAAATATTTTTCATTGTCTGCCAGAAAGAGTGAGCAAGGTTCGCATCCATTGAAACAGGATAAGCCATCGGCGTAACTATATAATTACCGTTAAATTTCATGTAGCAGTTCCAGAAAATTCTTGAATCTTCGCTGACCATATTACTCTGCCAGTAACCGACCTTGTAGAGTGTACTGAACGCCACGGAGTGAGAGCTGAATGTAGCCATACGCTTCTGGCGCTCCTGCTGAACCATCTGCCAGAACGTTCCTGAAAAAGCGACCACCCGGGATATTGCGGGTGCTTCGAAGATATTATTATTAAATACAGGTACAGGCTGGAATGACGTGTTATAAGGATTTTCATTTGCAAGAAACATCCATGTAAGGCACGCAAAATACTGGCTGTATACTATTGTATCAATATCAAAAGCGGATACAAGAACATCATCATACGGAATCTTCTTTTTATCCAGAACCAGTTTCCTGGCCTCTTCAGCGGCATAGGAGATGTTTGAGCCCTTTCCCGCCATCTCACCAACAATACCATCGGGATGAACAGTAACAAGAAAATGCCCGAACTCTTTGCCGAATTTTTTATTCATCCTCGCCGCGATTTCAAGAGGTTCCTTTCCTGCCCGCGCCTCGGCAGCAAGAACTATTATTAACCGTTTGCTGTTATAATCGCAATTGAGAAGGGACTTAAGAGTTTTTTCGATAAGCTTTTCATCCTCTTTGTAGAAAGGGAGCATTATCATATGATATATATGGTCGTATTTAAAATGAACTAGTTTTTCCACCCAGTCTGTCGACAGATGTTCCTTGATACGTTTCCAGTTTTCTTTCAGGTGAAGCGAAAGATATGCTGTTTTCAGCAGCCAGAATACATCAAATGCTATAATAAAAATTGCAGTATAAAGCGGAAGTAAATATGAACATACTACTGCCAGAATAATTGTCAGCCATGATAAAAATCCGGGAAGTATCTCATAGAACCTGTAGAGCAGGTAATCTTTCCCTGAGACTTCATCCCCTCTTCCGATCCGGTAATTCTCGTATATGTATTCCTTAGGCACTTTAACTCTCCCTATGTACGGTCAATTTTATCTTAAAATATATAGCTTATGAATTAAACATTTCTCACATTTATTCCGGATGTGTACAATCAGGATAAATGTAATTTAAATATATAAAAGTAAAAAATACTGAAATCTGTCAAGAATTTGTATAAATTCAAAAAAATATCTTCTGCTCTATTAAGACACTTGTTGAAATAGTTCCTTCTTGACAAAAAATATCATACATGAAAAAAATATTCAAATCTCAGTCTATTAAATTTTTTAAAAAAGGAGTTTTTATGAAACGCAATTTTATTGTAGTAATGGGATCTGTACTGATTACACTGGCAGGTTTCATAGCTGTACAGGCTTTATCTGCTGGCCAGGTTGTATCAAATGTGAACATAAAAGACGCGAATGATCAGCCTGCGACCATTCCAGACTTCGGTTCAAAAGTTCTCAACATAGTCTATGGAGACTCTGATGCTTCAGATTACAGTGATCCTATCTCAGACGCACTGAAAGCTAAAAAATTCCCTGAAAGCAAAAACAGAGGAATCGGCATAGCAAACCTTAAAGATTCACCTGTACCAAACTGGGTTATCCGCAAATTGGTACAATCCAAAATCAAAAAATATCAGGCGACAATTCTCACAGACGTTGACCTCACTGTTCCAAATTCATGGGGTCTTGGAAACTGCAACAACAAATCAGTTTTTATTATTCTTGGAAAAGATAAAAAAATTAAGTACATAAAATATTTCGATAAAAATAACAAACCAACTCAGAACGACATCAATACTGTAGTTGCTCTTGTAGAAGGGCTGGTTAAGTAATAACCGGTTACGGGGAAAATTCTCCCTGAACACTGCAATTTAATATTTGCCGCAGACGTGATAAGTCTAAGAGAAATAAAAAATCTCTTTGAATCCTGCACCTCTGCGGCATAATTATTTATTACTTACCGGTAAGAAGTTCCGGAATAGAGATGGTACAATTTCAGAGTGGTGCAATAATTAATTTTCCGATCTGACAACTCTTATGCCTAACTCGCTAGAAGAACTATGCGGACCCCATCCATATCCTCTCCCCGATCGGAGATTCATACTTTTACTATTCCAGCAGCCGCCACGAGTCATGCGTGCCGTACTTTTTATTATAACGTTATCTTTTAAAACTGTTCTATATCCATCATTATACCAGTCCCATGCCCATTCAGTGACGTTACCATGCATATCGTATAATCCGAATGCATTCGGACTAAAACTCCCCACCGGCATGGTCTTATTTCTTTTGATCCCGATTTTTGAGTTATACGGAA
>DAONFJ010000041.1:0-29905 GCA_035403545.1 Spirochaetota bacterium | reverse complement strand
GAATCGCAATAGGATTTTACACATGGGTGTTCAGAGGAACACCCCTTCTTTTGCAATTGTTTTTTACTTACTACGGCCTGGCAATATTCGGTATAAATCTCCCGGCATTTACCGCAGCGGCATTGACATTTATAATAAACTACTCTGCCTATCTTACAGAAATTTACAGAGCCGGAATTGAATCCGTTGATAAGGGCCAGTACGAAGCGTCCAAAGCTCTTAATATGAATTATTATCAAACTATGAAACGCATAATACTGCCGCAGGTTGTTAGAAGAACCATTCCGCCAACATGTAATGAAGCTATAACGCTGGTAAAAGATACAGCACTTGTTGTAGTTATTGGAATGGGTGACCTTTTGAGATCTGCAAAAGAATTATTTGCGAGAGATTTTGCCATAACACCCTTCGCAATAGCAGCTGTAGTTTACCTCCTCATGACTACTGTAATAGTCTATTTTTTCCGTAAACTTGAAATTAAATATTCCATATATGAGTAATCAGGATTTATCAATGAAAATGCTTCAGGCACGCAATCTCTATAAATCATTCGGGACTCACAGAGTTCTTGATAATGTTAACTTCGAAGTTAATAAAGGAGAAGTAATCGTCATCATAGGGCCATCAGGATCCGGTAAAAGTACTCTCCTCAGATGCTTTAACGGCCTGGAAGAGATCGAGTCAGGAGTTATTACCATTGAAAATGAGACTTTTGCATGTAAAGAAAACGGGAAAAAAGACAGAATAAATACAAAAGAAAAAAAGGATATTGCCAAAAAACTTGGAATGGTTTTCCAGCACTTCAATCTTTTTCCTCATAAAACAGTTCTTGAAAATGTGATCGAAGCTCCTATAACAGTCTTAGGAGTAAAAAAAAGCGACGCGGTAATCATGGCTGAAACATTGCTGGAAAAAGTCGGTCTATCTGACAAAAAAAACGCATATCCATCAAAAATCTCCGGTGGCCAGAAACAGCGTGTTGCCATTGCCCGTGCTCTTGGAATGAATCCCGATATCATGCTTTTCGATGAGCCGACTTCATCGCTCGATCCTGAACTGGTTGGTGAAGTCCAGAAAGTAATAATAGATCTCGCACGGGAAAAGATGACCATGCTCATAGTAACTCATGAAATGAGATTCGCCGAAGAGGTTGCTGACAGAATCATTTTTATGGATGAAGGGAAAATTATTGCTGATGAAAAGCCTGATAAAATTTTCAATAATCCTGAACATCCGCGTATAATTACATTCATAGACAAAATCTCCATGAGACAGTCCAATAAATAAAATTAACTCTTTTAGTATACATAAGGGTTTCCCTTACTCCGAAATAATCATTTCCCCTAATTGACTAAAATCCAGGAATATGTATAATCACATCACCATTTAAGTTGTATCATATTCATGATTTTCTCTCAATCCCCAAAATTTAATTTTGGGGATTTTTTTATTGCCGAAATTCATCATCTTCCCAATAATCTAAAAATGAAATTAAAACAATTATTAGTACTCCACTTATTACTCCTGATATGTTCTGCCGGATGTGTAAACCCTAAAACCGAAGAGACATGGGAGGGAATATCAGATAATAATCTAAAAGTAATTATTTCTGAATTCTTTCCATTCGAGGAGAATACGGCCGCTGATTATATTACGAACCGGATAAAGGAAAAGTTGGACCAGAGAGCTTCTCTCATAATCGCCAGCCACATTTCAGTAAACCTTTCCAGAGACAAAATTTCTCACGAGGTTGATGTCACACTTAACAAACTCATAAATGATACTATTTCCGGCGGTAAACTGGTCGACTTTAATTGTGATGAAAATAATTACTGTAGCGCGCATGGAGTGTATGATATTGCAGAATTACAAAAGAACCTTGAATTGATAAATAACCGTTAACTTTAACTAAAAAAGTTCCATAAATCTTCACAATTTGCGGCTAAGGACTAATCGGATGGTCACTCGAATACACGGATTGAATCAATTTTTTTCGCAAGTCCTAAAATAATTTCTTTTTTAGAAAAATTGCCCCTTCCGGGCAGATCTCCATGCAGCAGTAGCATCTTATACATTTTTTATAATTATAAAACGGGATTTCTCCATTTCTGCTTTTTTCAATAACACCGGCAGGACAGATAGTTTTGCACTGATAACAGAGAGTGCATTTTTCTTTATCAGGGAACGGTCTTTCAATAAGCATATTCTTAAGTAGAGTTGTACTTACCGGCAGCCTTCCAATAAATGATTTGGTTTTTGGCGGGATAAAACTGTTGTTAAAATCAATTAACGGATCACCGGTTATCTTTATTTCATTTATTGATGAAACACCTAAACCTCTCTTTTCGCCTTCAATACAGAGAATAGATTTATTAACATCCAGTCCGGCAACCGTTATTGCAACCGTATCAACAGCAATGCCATCCATCCCTGCGATAACCGCTTTAGAAATAACAGGTTTTCCGCTTTTACCGGGCCCTTCTCCTTCCAGCCCTATAATGCCATCCATAATAGATATTATTCTATCTGTTTTTGAATATAAAAAAGCTCCATATAGATCCAGTAAAAATGAAATAAATTCCTTCTCACTTTCAGTTTTTACATGCCATTTCGATTTTTCAAGACTATGTATTGATCCGAATAAATTTTTAACGGCACCGGTAAAATAAGTTAAGGAGTGAGTTTTTAATTTCGGCAGGTTAAGTATAAAATCAGAATTGATTATATCTTCCGCGACATGAAATGATTTGTATTTTTTACCATTCTCATTTTTTAAAGCGGCTGTTTTTGAGGTGTCAGCAATTAAAATTTTTTCTTCTTTTATTATCTCATCATACCCGCATTTCCGCAGCACTTTATCAAGACTGAAAAATGCCGGCGACTCAACAAGTACCGGTGTGCCATTATATTCTTTAATAAAAAGAACTACAGCACGGAAAAATTCTGGGTGAGTAGTTACCCCGCTTTCAGGAAGTGCGGCAGTAAGAAGATTAGGTTTTACTGCAACTTTTGCTCCGGACAGATTCACCGGATCAAATGAAATGTTTTTGCACGATTGGTTTATAGCTGTAAGAAGATCATCCCGATTATAATTACTATATTTAAGAAGAGAAACTATACTCATTGTTTACCACTCTTAATGGAGGATATCATCATTTGATGGATAGTAATGTTTCCTTGCCCATTCCAGTTTCTTTTTTTCATCCGGAGTCAATGAACTCATTCCATTTTTTGCAATTTTGGAAAGAAGTTCATCAATAATTCTTTTTGCTTCTATTCTTGTATCTATAACTTTTTTCTTTTCATTTAATCTGTTTTTTTTCCTGAAATTTTCAAAAAAAGATACTTTAGATTTTTTCGAAATTCCTGAACTTCTCATGAGTTTGATTAAAATAAATCCGGAAATGATACCTCCAAGATGCCCGATATGGCTTATATTCCCGCCTGTACCGGCAGATGAAGAGAGCGTACCGAAAAATTCCATGAGGCCAAATGCCAGAACCAGATACTTAATTTTTATAGGAAACAAAAAATAAAGCAATACTTCTCTATCCGGCCAGAGGATAGCATAGGCAAGAAGGATGGCATATATGGCTCCTGACGCTCCGATGGTCACTGCTGATGAACCATAATTAATAAACGCAATATAATTCATCAATGCAATAAAGAAGCCGGCTCCTAAACCGGAAAGCATATAATACCATATAAATTTTGTTTTGCCCCAGACCATTTCAAGTTCACCGGCAAACATCCAGAGAGTAAGCAGGTTAAAGAAAATATGCATCCAGCCGCCATGGAGAAACATATATGTGAACGGCTGCCATATCATAAAACTATTTAAAAATCCGTTATGACTTATTCCGAAAATATACTCCATCGCATTAGGAATAAACAAACCGGCGATCTGCTGAATTAGAAAAACTGCTCCATTTACTATCATTAACCATTTTACACCGGGAGTCATTGGGCCCCCTATTCTTATGCTGACATTTTTCTGATACATCAGGATTCACCGCCATTCTGTTCTTCTGAAAATTCAATTCTTATCTTGTTAAACTTTTCGGCATTTTTTATAAAAAGATTAAAAAGCTCCGGATCATATTTGCCGTCTTCATTCTTCATAATATCAATAGCTTTATCATGAGAGAAAGCTTCTTTATATGGCCTTCTTGAAGTAAGGGCATCATAGACATCAGCTATTGAAACTATCCTTGCACTCAAAGGAATATCTTCACCTTTTAATCCGTAAGGATACCCTGCCCCATCCCATCTTTCATGATGATATAATATAACATCCATTGCCATATTAAGAAAAAAATCTGAACCTAAATCTCCGGAAGCATTCCGTAAAGCATCGTAACCTATAACAGGATGTTTCTTCATAACCTTAAATTCCTCATCAGTGAGGAAACCTTTCTTCAAAAGAATATAATCAGGGATACCGACTTTTCCTATATCATGAAGAACTGATGAGTCGTACAAATCCCTCAGAATTCTTGAATTAATTTCCGGATGATCTTCTTCTAATTTGTACAACTGCATTAACAATACAGAATAGTTACGGATTCTTTCGAGATGGTCTCCTGTTTCAGAGTCACGCGCATCTGCAAGACTGCTCAAAGCAAAAATGGTTGCTCTCTGAGTTTTCATGACTTCTTCTGTTCTTTGAGAAACCATTTTCTCAAGATTCTTCGAATGATTTTCAATCTCCTTCATAAGTTCCGCACGCTGAACACTCAGCGCTATCTGCCCTACTATTGATCTTACAAAAGTAATATGGTGATTTTTAAAAAACGATTTATGTCCTGATAAAAAGAAAATAATTCCTCTTATCTGATTTTTCAAAACAAGTGAGACCGCAAGAATTGAATTTATTCCGTTTCTATTTATTTCATTAAAAACTTCATGCATCTTGTTACTCTTCAAATATAAACCCAGATCTTCAATATTGAGAAGATCTATATCCCCCACTATCAGCTGTTTTATAGATAGTTCCGAGATAAAAAAGCGGTCCCCTTTTCTAAGAAAAGTATAGAAGTGACTCTGGTTAAAAACCATATTTTCAATATTAAGAAATGTATTTGTTTCATTAAGCAGAGTAAGAATCATTCCGTCAAAAGGAATTACGCGCTTCAGGGAAAAATGAAGTTTACTGAAAATTTCCTCAGTACTCTTTCCGCTGTTAAGCATGGAAATTATCTCATTAATTTTTTCCAGTTCAGCCAGATGTCTCTCTTTATCTTCTTTAAGCTTTTTACTCTCTACAGCTCTTTTTATAGAAAACTCCAGGATTTCAAAATCATCTATCGGCTTATATAAAAAATCATATGCTCCCGACTTAAGAGCAGCTATAATATCATCATTGGTACCCTGGCCGGTAAGAACAATTTTCGGGATATCAGGGTAATCCAGAAACATTTTTTTTAGCAGTTCTATCCCGCCAAGTCTCGGCATCTGTAAATCAGTTAAAACCAGGTCGTAAGAAAAAGAACCGAGCATATCAAGAGCACCCCTGCCGTCTTCCGCGGTATCCACATAATATCCCAAGTTTGATATATACTTTTTAAGAACTTTCCGTACAAGTATATCATCATCGACAACAAGGATCGACTGTTCGTTATTCTTTGACATCATTAACCATTAACTTAAAATTATTTATGATCAGTTTTCATTTGAGTACATCAGTCAAGAATTTTATAAACCAGGCAACAAATTAAATTATGACAGCGTAAAAATACGGATAACATTTATTTCTGCTCCATTACAACACTTAGTAATTGCATATTTGCTACAAGTTCATAATAGAAATATTTAGTATGCCAGGTATTATGTCTCGAAAAACCACACAACAAAAATCTCGGTCTTATCAATACCGTTGTACTGGGATATTGGATTTATTAAATTTCATATACCGGTTCACTGCAGATTATTCCCCACCTGGAGAGATATAATATGTTTATTAATTATTTTTAATTGCTCTTATAACATATTAATTTAATTAATGCTCAAAAATGAAATTTACTCAATAACTGCTAATAATAATTTTCCTACCACACAGCGTGAGGCGGAAAAATTTGAGTAATTAAAAAATACAATAAAATACGGGTTACACTAATGTATTCTCAATACGACATAATAATTATCGGAGCCGGACATGCGGGCTGTGAAGCTGCTCTTGCCTCGGCAAGAATGGGATTTAAAACACTCATACTCACAGGCAACCTCGACACCATTGCACAGATGAGCTGCAACCCTGCAATCGGCGGCTTGGCAAAGGGCCACCTTGTTCGTGAGATTGATTCACTTGGGGGAGAGATGGCCCGCGTAATAGATATGACAGGCATTCACTTTAAGATGCTCAATAAAAGCCGCGGGCCTGCAGTATGGGCACCAAGAGCCCAGGCTGATAAAAAAAAATATCAGTTCCTTATGAAGCATACTCTTGAGAAACAGAAGAATCTCAGCATAATTCAGGATATTGCTGAAGATATAATAATTGAAAACAATTCCGTCATCGGCGTTAAAACACTGCGAAAAATAGAACATTATTCCAAAGCAGTTATAATATGCACAGGAACGTTTTTAAAAGGATTAATTCATATCGGAGAATACCAGGAGAAGGCTGGAAGGCTTGCCGATTTCTCATCTGAAGGACTTTCAGATTCATTACGGAGAGCGGGGCTTAACGTACAGCGTCTCAAAACCGGCACACCGCCGAGAGTAAATTGCGATACCATAGATTTCTCAAAATGCGAGGCTCAATATCCTGATGATGTTCCATCTCCTTTCTCTTACTCAACTGATTCTATAAAAAGTGAACAGATCCCATGCTGGATTACTTATACCACAGAAAACACTCATCAGATTATCAAAAACAATATCCACCGTTCTCCGCTCTACGGTGGTCAGATTAAAGGAATCGGGCCGAGATATTGCCCTTCAATTGAAGACAAGGTTGTTCGATTTTCAGACAAACCGAGACATCAGCTTTTTCTTGAACCTGAAGGTTTAGATACAAATGAATACTATATAAACGGCTTTTCAAGTTCTCTGCCGGAAGAAGTACAGCTTGAGTTTATTAAAACAATACCCGGTCTCGAAAATGTCCATGTGATGAGGCCTGCCTATGCAGTTGAATACGATTTTGTTCCTACTGACGAGATATATCCGACACTGGAAACTAAAAAAATATCAGGGCTTTATCATGCGGGTCAGATAAACGGAACATCAGGCTACGAAGAAGCCGCAGCACAGGGACTGGTCGCAGCGATTAACGCTGGAAGAAAACTTAAAAACATGAGCCCGCTGATATTATCCAGATCTGAATCATATATTGGTGTACTCATAGATGACCTCATCACCAAGACAATAACTGAACCATACAGAATGTTTACATCAAGGGCCGAACACCGGCTTCTGTTAAGACAGGATAACGCCGACAAAAGACTTATGAAATATGGATTTGAAAGCGGTTTAATAGACAACTCCAGGTATTCAGATATGGAAAGTAAATATAATGAGATAAACTCACAGATAAACCGGATTAAAAATACAGTGATTACCGTCGATGCACGGATAAAAGATATTCTTTCAGAGGCTGATCCATCAATCGACATAAAAGGCAAAACTCAGCTAGAGAATCTGATAAAGAGACCCGGCATTACCATGAGAGATATTGCTGAAATACTAAACGAAAAATACGACGAGCAATTATCACCGATAATTGAAATGGAAATAAAATATGAAGGTTATATCGCGAGAGATGAGGAAAAGATTAAAAAAATGTCTAAAATGGAATCCAAGTTCATTCCGGAGAATCTAGATTATAAATCTATCCAGGGATTAAAGAATGAGGCAAGGGAGAAACTGATAAAAGTCAGGCCAGCAACCATAGGCCAGGCATCCAGAATATCAGGCGTTGACCCTTCTGATATATCAATTCTGCTGGTTCACCTTGAAGTATCTACACAAAAGCACAAGGAGGTTCCACGTGGAACATCTGACTAATTTAAATCTTTTAACTGAAAGAACCGGGATAACGGATAAAAATAAATTATTGCGGCTAATAGCCTACGCCAAATCAATCCACTCTGAAAATATGAAGTACAACCTTACCGGGCATAAAACTCTGGATGAAACTATTGAAAATCTTATTATAGGAAGCCTTGAACCGGTAAAAAACCTGGATGTTCCACGTGGAACATTATTTGGAGATATGGGTACAGGCGCAGGAATCCCCGGTATTCCGCTGGGGATAAAATATGATGAATCCCGAGGGATTCTTTTTGATTCAAATCAGAAGAAAATACGGTTTGTAAATAAAACTGCTTCAGATTTAGGAATAAATACTGTTCAAGGAATAGATATCCGTGTTGAAGATGCGGGGAGAGATAACAAGTACAGAGGGAAATTTGATTTTATTTTTACAAGGGCGATGTCGGATATATATACTATTGCCGAACTTGGTTCACCTCTTCTTAAAACCGGAGGAATTATTTATTTATATATAAACAAAAGTCAGGAAGATCTAAATAACCATATAAAGGAACATATTACTGAACTCGGGTTATCTGCGGATGCAGCGCCAGTATTGAAGGGTATAACAAAAGATAATATAACTGAAGGGATGATACTGACTAAAACAAAAGAAACCGATGATAAATATCCGAGAAGAATGCCGGTAATAAAAAGAATGGCCATGAAATGAATGCCAAAGCAATAATAACCAATATAATTCTTCTTGCAGCAGTATCCTGCACATCAGCCGATAAAATGAATTCAAGTATTGATAAAAATATTATTGTCCCCGGGGAAACGGCTGAAGGTTTTAATCTCGGAGAACATATAGAAAAAGACAGCTTCAAAGTATATGAAAGCAGAAGAAATAATATCGCGGACATTCTTGAGCTTGATAATTTCTCTGACTTAAAATTTGATTCGATGGTCATTGCACGAAATGTATCAGTTCTATTTATAAATAAAGGAGTTATCACAGCTATTGCCGGATTGAACGCCGATAGACGGGTTACATCAGATGCCGTGCTGCTATCCAGAGGAATAGACAATTTTATATTGAACTATGGCAACAGCGGACTTCTAATTATAAGAACCGGGAATCACAGTGTGTATATTTATAAAAGTCTCGGAATTGCAGTATTTGATGATAATAACGATAACACTATCAATATGTATCTTATATTTCCGACAGTACTCTCCTCCTCTTCACCCTCAGTAAATTAACTTTTGTTAATTCAATAATAGCTCCAATCGATATATATTATGTCATATTATGATGAGACATAAATTCTCATTGATTTATATTCGCTTTCCCAATAATATCACTTCATATCTTAAGGAGAAATCTATAAATGAAAAACAGATCTATAATTGCAGTTTTAATCATCCTAACACTGGCATCTCCATTGTTAAGTGAAGAAATAGAAAAAAATATAATATTAAACTCTATGACCTTTCCCTCTCCGGACATAAAAATTGGCAGCGCCTTAAACGATCCATTCTTTGCAATTAATATCGAGAGTGAAAAAATCAATACGGAAGAAATAACTGAGCAAATACTATCAGCAGAAAAAGAACTAAACGATAAAACAGTACCGGAAAAATATTATCAATTGGGAAATTTTTATAAAAATATAAACAATTACAAAAATGCTGTAAAATATTATAAAAAATATCTGGAGTTAACCGCTTCAACGGATATTATAAGTATGGAAGAGAGTGGGAAATTACTGGTTAAAGGAGAAATATATTATTCTTTATCAGTAATTGATTTAAAGAAAAACCGGGCAGACAACCTGGAGAAATCGTTACTATTTTTCACAAAGGCTGTAGAGTTGAATCCTGATAACAGATCAATATGGGTAAAGCTTGGTGATTGCTATCTTGCTGCAGGGAAAACAACAGAAGCATTGTATTGTTATAATAAAGTATTGGAGAAAAATTCAAAGGATTTTCAAATATACTCCAGGCTTCAGGCAGCAACATTTCAAAGAGATTACTTAAAACTATCAGAAAGTAAAATTGAGGATAGGATTGAAATTCAGCCTGTAACTCAAGGCTTTGATTTTGACTATTTAGAAACATCGATTAATAATTCACCTGATGAGTTTAAAGAAGGATTAAAGCTGCAGCACTATATATATCTGCTGCGTTTAATGCTTATTAATAATAACAATTTTCAGTTTAAATCAAATCCGGGAATTATAAAAGATGAAGAGACTATTCTGAATGAAGCAGATAAACTGTTGAAATCAGTCAGAAAAGAAAACCTGAATAAATTGAAGCTTAAATATTTATCCGGTATAGTGAATTACTTAAAAAAAGATTATAAAAAGTCAATTTCCGATTTCAAGGAAATCTTAAGTGACAATGAAAACCCCGAATTTGTTTACGATGACATTCTATTTATAAATTCAAAGTTTATTAAGGAAAATATGGAGATTAAAAAAGCTACTGAAGATATAATAAAAGTGAAACCGGATCCTAAATATTATTTATTGCTGGCAGGACTTGAATTTGAAAATAAAAATTTTTCTAAAGCGGAGATGTTATGTGCTCAATCATTAAAAATTGATAAAAACTATGCCGAGGCATATTCTGCCGTTGCAGTTATTTCAGCAATAAAAGGAAACTATATTGCAGCTGATGAAATGATCAAAAAAGGAAACTCAATTATAAAAAAAAATAATTCAGGAAAACAATTATATAATGACATGAAGGTTAATGAAGCGGCTATAGCTTTACTAAAAAATGAAAAAGAAAGAGCTTACATACTCCTTCGATCAGTTATATCTGTCGATAATAATGAAAAGGCTTACCAACTATATAACAGGTACTATATTAAAAAATGAAAAAATACAAAATTGATTTCGAAAAAAGCGGAGGTATAGTTCCAGCAGTAGTTCAGGACTATAAAACCGGTGAAGTTCTTATGCTCGCCTATATGAATGATGAAGCATTTGCGACAACCCAGTTAACAGGCAATGCCCACTACTGGAGCAGATCAAAAAATAGAATATGGAAAAAAGGGGAATCCTCAGGGAATCTGCAGATTGTTAAAGAGATATATCTTGATTGCGACAGCGATACCATACTTCTGAAAATAATCCAGGTTGGAGATGCAGCATGTCATGAGGGATACAGGAGCTGTTTTTTCAGACGTATTGAAGGGGAAGACGTTTTTATTGAAACATTACCCCTTTTTAATCCATCAGAAATATATAAGGATTAATTGAAATGGTAAAGATAAATGATATAGATTTAAGTGAATCTTTAATAGCACTGCCCCGGGGTGGTTATCTTGTACAGACACCGGCTGGCTATGTCCAATTCGGCTCGCCCCCTGAAACAATCAAAGACACAATGAAACTACCGGGTGGAGTTCCTGAGATATTTGTTCTACCGGAGAAAATGTTTAACTGGATAAAGGGAATAAGTATTGCTGAAATTGAATTTCCCCTTTACTGGAATTACTTTTTCAGAAAAAAAAAGACTCTGATTATATGCCGTGAAGAACAGTTTTTAAAGATGAAAAAAGTTCTTTCGGAATCAGTTTTCGGACCTGAAGTTTTCAATATTGCGAACGATTACTCATCTACTATAGAGCCTGCGCTTGTGCCTGATATAAAATCAGAAATGTCATATTTCAGAAATAACAATAAGTTGTCGAATATGGTTCAATTTGGAATTTTTAAAAATAACACGTTCTCCCATAACGGGATAACTATTACAATTGAATCCGATGGAGATTATAAATTATTTTATAACAACAATTCCCTGGCAAAGATTCCAGGGAACATAGAATATAAAACAACTTACCTCATTGGAGAAAGGCTTCCGGAACCATATCTCCCTCCCCTATTCGGAGTTACATGTCTTGGCCCGAGTCACGGTTTTGATCCTGAAGAAAATACTTCCGGATTTATTATATGGCTTAATCATCAGGGGATAATGGTTGATCCGCCGGTTAACTCGACAGAATGGCTTGAGGATTCAAATGTTAGTCCAAAATTTATAGACAGTATTATTTTAACTCACTGCCATGCAGATCATGATGCAGGAACATTTCAGAAAATTCTTGAAGAGGGAAAAGTTACTGTCTACACAACCGAAACTGTAATGGCGAGTTTTCTTCAAAAATACTCCGCGCTCAGTGATGTAAGTACCGATTATCTTCTGAGTCTTTTTGATTTCTATCCCGTCAAAATAGGTAATCCTCTGTATATTAACGGAGGAAAATTTGAAATGTTTTATACAGTGCATTCCATCCCGACTATAGGATTTAAGATGGAGTTTCAGAATCAGTCTTTTGTATATTCCTCTGATCACAACAATGATCCTAATCTTCACAGTGAACTGTTCCAAAAAAAAATTATAAATAAAACACGCTATGACGAGTTAAATAATTTTCCCTGGGACTCAAAAGTCATCTATCATGAATCCGGTGTACCACCGCTTCATACTCCGATTAACTACATGAATACGCTGCCAAAGGATATACAAAAAAGAATAGTAATTTATCATATTGCAAAAAAAGATTTTCCTGAGGCGACATCGTTAACTCTTGCAAAATTCGGTATGGAAAATACTCTGTATTTTGAAACAGAAGCTCCAATGCATGAAGATGCATATCAGGTCTTAAGCGTTTTTAAAAGGCTCGATTTTATGAGTGATCTCCCGGTATGGAAAGCCCAGGAGTTACTCGATATTGTTGAAATAAAAAAATTTAAAAAAGGTGAAAAGATAATAGAAAAAGATACCATCGGTGGAGAATTTTTTATTATCTATGCAGGCAATATATCTGTTGATAGTGAAGGCCTTGAGCGGGACAAAATTTATGGGCCATATGATTACTTCGGAGAAGTTGCGCTTATAACAGGACAAAAGAGAGCGGCTGATATCTATGCTAAAACTGACGTTATTCTTTTTACAATCGAGAAAGATAAATTTTTAAATTTTATTGTCGGAACTGAATTTGAAAAAATACTGCAGAAAGTTGCAGCAACAAGAAGCATAGAAACATGGAATCTTCTTTCAATGAATAGTTTTTTCAGATTATGTACCCCGACTCAAAAAACCTGGCTTGAATCAATATTCGTTCCATATACAATTGAAAAAGCTGAAACATTGATCAAGGAAGGAGAAACGCTTCATACTCTGTATCTGATACGCGAGGGTAATATAGAAGTGTTTAAAAATAACAAAAAAATAACTGTTCTTGGGAAAGGAGATTTTGTAGGATCTCTCGAAAGGCTTCATAAAAATCTCCCCGCTTTATACACATTTACTAATTCCAGACCGGTATCACTTTTTGCGATGAAAGGGGATGACCTGAAATTTTTCATTGATAAAAATCCCGGGCTATTGATGAAATTTACTTATGAGATAGTGGAAAAATAAATGTTAAAAAAAGTATCAATAAATTTCAGGCCGGATGATCATAAATCTCTTGAAATTATAAAAAAAATTATCCGGCTTCTGACAGATAAAAAAATTAAAATACAGCTTCCCGATTATGAAATTCTCCATAAGGGAGATATGGCCGGATTTATTTCAAACGAGGCTGACTTTTTAAACTCACCTGATCTGGTTATCGCTATCGGAGGAGATGGAACTTTTCTGAAAACAGCCCGTATGTTTCTGGAAAACGGTTCACCGATCTTCGGAATCAATAGAGGTAAACTTGGATTTCTTACAGAGTTCAACCCGGATGAATATGAGAAGTTTCTGCTACAGATACTGGATGAAAATTATACTACCGCCGAACGCAATGTCATGGAAGCAGTTCACAACAAAAACGGAACCAGCCAGTCTCTCTATTTTTTTAATGATGCTGTAATCTCAAAAGGGGCATTCTCAAGAGCTATACAAATTGAACTACATGTGAACGATCTCTTTCTAAACAGGTATTCTGGCGACGGGCTGATAATCGCAACTGCAACAGGTTCCACGGCCTACTCTCTTTCTGCCGGCGGACCGATTATTGTTCCTGACTCTAATGATGTATTTATCGTAAATCCGGTATGCCCTCATTCTCTTTCCATAAGGCCGATTGTTCTGCCTGCGGCGTCAAATTTGAGAGCAAGAACCCTCACAGATATGACAAATTTATTATTGACAATTGATGGTCAGGAAGCTATCGAATTCTCTGCAGGGGATGAATTACTGTTCCGTAAGACAGATAAAAAAATGAAACTTATTCTTCATCCTGAAAAAAACTACTTCTCAATCCTCAGGGAAAAACTTAACTGGGGTTGAATTCATCTTCAGAGGATACCGGCCATGCTTCTTGATCTGAGAATTAAAAATTTTGTTATTATAGATTCGCTATCTGTGACATTCAATCAGGGACTCAATATTTTGAGCGGAGAAACAGGGGCAGGTAAATCAATTCTCATTGATGCTCTTTCAGGAGTTCTGGGCGAAAAAATGAGTGTTGATATGATAAGAACCGGTTTTGACAGAGCCTCATTGGAAGCAGTTTTTGATATTTCTGCGCTTGATGATCTGAAAAAAATCATGGAGGAATCGGGGATTGGAAATGAAGATGATACCCTGATAATTCACAGGGAATTATTTGCAAACGGTAAAGGGCGATGCTATGCAAATTCAGTCCAGATACCAATTGCAAAACTGAAAGAGATTTCTGAGAACCTCATAGATATTCATGGGCAGAATGAACACCAGAATATAATTAATATATCCAGGCACAGGGAACTTCTTGATAGTTTTGGCTCACTTGGTAATGAAGTAAATGCAGTAAAAGCAATCCACGAAAAATTAACTTCAATTCGAAATAAAATAAATTCATTCCAGATTGATGAGAAAGAAAAAGCGAGAAGAATTGAATTCAATACTTTCTCTGTAAAAGAAATTGAATCATCAAATTTAAGAATCGGCGAGGATGAGGAACTGAAAGCCGAGTCGCATCTGCTTACTAATGCCGAAAAACTTTTTACCGAAGTGAATAGTACAGCGGATCTTATCTCGGGCGAAAATGGAGTTTTGAGAAACCTGAAAAAGGCTGAAGCAAGTTTATCTAAAATATCAGACATAGATCCGAATATTTCATCTATTCTCGACACTATAAGAGAATCTCTTTACTCTCTTGAGGATTCGACATCAATACTCAGGGATTATAAAAACAATATAGATTTCTCACCTGAAAGAGTTAACCAGGTAGAGGAAAGATTGAATACAATTCAGGCGTTAAAGAAAAAATACGGTGACAGCATCCAGGAAATTCTCCAGTATGCTGAAAAAGCAAAAAGTGAACTTGAAACAATTAATTCCAGTGAAGAGCAGCTGGAACAGCTGAAAGATCAGGAAAGAAAAACAGTTAAAGAAGCAAAAGAACTGGCACTGGATCTCTCGGAAAAAAGAAAAACTGCTGCGAAAAAACTTGAAGGGCTGGTTATTAAAGAACTCAATGACCTCGGAATGGGTGGAACAATCTTCAAGATATCTATCAAAAGAGAGATAAGCGAAGACGGGGATATTGAAGCCGGTGACAAAAAATATATTCTCTATCCGCACGGGCTCGACCGTATAGAATTTCTTTTATCAGCGAACGAAGGTGAAGATTTAAAACAACTTCGTAAAGTAGCGTCAGGCGGTGAGATGTCCCGAATTATGCTGGCACTTAAAAACGTCATTCAATCCGCAGATATAGTTGATACTCTGATTTTTGATGAGGTTGATGCAGGGATTAGCGGCAAGACTGCAGAAATAGTCGGCAGAAAGCTTAAGAATCTCTCAAAAAGAAGACAGGTACTTTTAATCACTCACCTTCCTCAAATTGCAGCAATGTCCGACAGCCACTATCTTGTACAGAAAAGTAAAAGCGACGGAAGAGTTACAACTGTTGTAAAAAATCTTTCTGATAAAGAAAAAATCAGGGAAGTCGCAAGAATGCTCGCAGGAGCGGAGATCACAGATATCTCTATGAAACATGCCGAAGAACTAATAGAAATGGCCGGTACTTATTAATGACTGGTGATTCAATTAATCTTACAGATATCCTTACATTAATTATTCATGATATGGTTGAATTAACCGAAGAATTTAAATGTTTTGATCTGAATAAAATTTTAATCTGCTGTGCTTCAAACAGGAAAGATTTCAGAGGGGCTACCTACGGGAAGCTTCTTCCACTGAGATTTAAAGACGGATCTGAAATCATCAAACACAATGGCCGATTTTATACAATCCCGAAAGTTAAAGTGAACAATATGGAAATTCTTTATATTATTTATTTCTATATCCCGAAGTTTTTTAATCTTTCCGCTAAAGATAAAGTAAATGTAATGTTTCATGAATTGTTCCATATCAACCCCGAATTTAATGGCGACATAAGACGGATGGGAAAATTTAAAGCAGCTCACGGACATTCAAGAAAATCGTTTGAAGAAAAATACATTGAATACGCAGATACATTTTTTGAAAAAATTGAAGATGCTCCATACTATAATTTTCTGAAGATGAACTCGGAAGATATACAGAAAGAATTTAAAAAAATAAAATATAGAAGAATGAAAAGCATTAAACCTGTTCTGCTGACATCAAATTAAAAGTTGTAATCTCCGCCTGTTTTCCCGGAATAGTCATCAATAGAAATATCATCAATAGATCCCCAGAACATATACCCTTCAGTATTAGTTATAAGTGAAGTAATAAAACGCTTAAAAACAATTTCATCGTTAACATTTAAAAGCAATTTCACTGAACCGTCATACTGATTTGAAGCAGAACCATTTATATGAAACTTCCGTGCATATTTTGCACAGTACCCTCTGCACCCTACTCCCTGCACTCTTCCTTTCAGGATTACTTTTTTTATCATTTTAGATCCTTGAATTTGCTCAATTTATTCAGAACAAAATATAATATTAAAAATTATTTAAATAATAAATAAGGAAAAACAAATAAAATATTAAAAATTTAAAATTACTCATTGAAAACTAAAATGCAAAAATAACTATAAACCATGCAGAACCCTGCATGTTTAAAACAGTGAGAGATATGAAAAAAAAATATTTATTAACAACGGAAGATGGTACTGCAACTCTTTTTCTTGAAGAATATGAACAGGCAATGCACTCCATGTCAGGAGCATATGAAGAGTCTCTCCTGAAGCATATTATTCCGTCGAAAATTCTTGAACGTGATGATGAAAATCTGTCAGCACTTGATATCGGTTTTGGTCTGGGATATAATGTCCTTGCCCTGATGAGTGAATTTATTAATAAAAAAAAATCCTCACAGCTCAATATTATCTCCCTGGAAAAAGAAAAATATTTTCTGGAGTACATGAATGGCATAAAATTTAATGACTCCAGGGACGAGATATACAGCTTTATTAAAGAAGTTTATATTTTAGAAGAAGGAAGTTATCATGGAATTAATTTAAAAATTCTTTTCGGTGATGCCCGTGAGACTTTGAAAGGGCTGAATGGGAGAAAATTTCATGCAGTTTTTCAGGATGCTTTCTCCCCGTCAAAAAATCCGGAATTATGGAGTATGCACTACTTTATTGAATTAAAAAATTTATTAAAGGATGAAGGAATTATTACAACATACTCAAGCGCTGATCATATAAGAAGAGCCATGATTGAAGCGGGACTTCGTATCGGCCGCGGCCCATCCGTCGGGAAAAAAAGAGAGGGAACAATTGCCTCCTTAACAGAAACTATTCAGGAATTAAGTAATGAGGATATAGTTGGGATTTTAAATAATATCAAATCCGTCCCATATGAAGATCCGGATTTTAATCTATCAAGAGAAACCATACTGGAAAATAGACTGATCAGAATAAAAAAAATAAAAATTGAATCTAAATAATGTCGTCCAGTTCATCAAAAATTGATTCACCCGATCCGGTTTTTTTGACATCATCTGAATCTTTGTTTTCCTTAATATTTTCATCTTCTATTTCTATCTGTTTTTCATTTTCCTGAAATTCCAGTTTTCCGGAAAGATCTCCTTCTGAGCTGATCCTATATGAAAGTGCAGTTGCGAAATCATATATTATCCCTACTGCTTCATATACCTTTTTATTTTTTAATTTCTTATCACCTTCAATATCATAGCTAAACTCAAGAATATCCTGCGGATTAGCAATATATTTCTGACGGCTGTTCATATCATCTATAAGAATATTAAGCTCAGATGCTAAATTGTCCATGAAAGATTTAATCATCATTCTGGACATTGAGCCCGCCTGCTTCATCTTCTTTTCGACTTCATCTATTCTTTTCGAATACGCGATATATTGATTATTATTTATAGGTTTCTGGCTGGAAATTTTCTTAAACTCAAGGTACATATCGTAATACGATTTGAATGCATCCCGGCATTTATTAAACCGGTTAAACAAATCCTGCATTTTTATCCTGTAATCAACCTTAATATTTGTAGAAAAATCAATATTATATTTGATTTTGTTAGAAGTAAGAATGAAAGAGTATTCCTTTTCAAACTCAAGGTAGAGCATAAATGTCAATAATACTTTATCGTTGTCATTTAAAAGCTCGAACTCCCCTTTTTTATCATACATGCTTCTTAATGTTTTATTATCGAGCTTGTACATTAGTTTCAGCCCATCTCGAACTGAATTATTTACAGGTAAATTTCGAGATGCCTGTTCATTATCAGAATTCTGATTCTGGTTTTCAACACTCTCAGTACTCTCAACCTGCATCTGACGGTTGTCATCAATACGAACGCGATTCCCGGGTTTTTCTGATTGAGGAATCGCGAGAATATCTTCAATTGCTTTATCAGTTTCAGTAAATAAAATTCCCTGATAATAACAAAATATTGTATGAAGCCGGGGATATAATTTATTGAATATAATGAAGAGAGAATTTTTTAAATCTTTTTTTCTTATATTCTTATCTTTCTTTCCCTCGGTATATGTATTACTTATATCAATAGACTTTTCAAATGAATTATAAATCGAATTTTCATATGGCTTTAAAATAAACAACATTCTTAAAAGCGCATTTACTGATTCACGAAGTTCAGAAAGCGGTTGGGAAACTTCAGGGAAATTATGGTAGCCTTCCAAAATCTGGTCTATTAAATATGGTTCATATAAATCTCCGGCCTTTTCAATCAACTCATAATATATAGGTGAGATTTTATCAAGGGACCGGATAATGCGGCCGCCGGTTTTGGGATCTTTTTTAAAAAGTGAAAGAAATATCATTTGAGTTTCTATCAATGAAGGTTTATAGTAATCATTGAACTTCTGAAAAAATGATTTTTTAAAAAAAACTGTATTAAAACCGGTAACTCCGAGAAACCTTAATCTCATCCTGATTCTAAATCTGTCAAAAGGAGAAGATGAAATTGCCGGCGCACCCTGGAAACTTTTTTTTGGGGAGACAATTCTTCCGGTTGCAGGTATTCTTTTATTACTGTAATGTTCATCAAGCCGCTGCTGATGTTGTTTCTGTTTTTCTCTATCAATAATTAAACTTCTTCTTGCATCTCTCTCAGACAAGACCTTGCCGCCCGCATCTTTAAATCTATTGAACAGATCCTTTCTCTGACTTTCGTCTATGTCATTTATCCGAATATTTTGTTTTGTTTTATCAATTTCTTTCATTATAAGCCCGTTTTAATTTTTAATATGAGTAAGTATTCAAATTTGAAATTTTGCAAACAAACTATATAACTAGTATAAATTGAAATCTTCAATAAATATAAAAGAAATACCCTGTAAAATAATGTAAAAAATAATAGCATAAGTCAATTATTTTATTGTTGATAAAATAGTGAGTAACTATATTGTACTGATAGAATAAGCAGTGGGGTTCATTTATGAAAAATATTGGAATAATCGGCGCAGGAATTATGGGTACTGATTTAGCTCATATTACTGCAGAAGCCGGTTATAAAGTTAAAATTTATGATAATAATATAAAAAGCACTCATCATGCGATCAGCCTTATTAACACAAGATTGAATGAGTATGTTAAGAAAGACAGGATTGATAATACAGAAAGTGAAAAAATCAAATCTCATATATCCTCAGCAGAAAATATAAATGATTTATCAGATTCAGATCTTTTTCTGGAAGCAGTAAATGAAGACCTGAATCTGAAGAAAAGTATTTTTAAACAGTTAAATGATATATGCGTTGCAGGAAGTGTTCTCGCCTCCGTTACATCTTCAATCTCAATAACTGAAATAGCATCTGCAACTAACAAGCCGGAATCTGTAATTGGCCTTCATTTTCTTAATCCTGCAAGGGTTCTGCCTTTAGTTGAGATTGTACCCGGAATATCTACAACGAGAGAAACTGTAGAGATGGCTAAATCTTTTTTGAAAAAACTTGGAAAAGATTTTATCGAAGCAAAAGATTATCCAGGATTTTATCTTAACAGAATTTTATACCCTATGATAAACGAAGCAATTTTTCTTTTGTACGAAGGAGGAACAAAACCGGAGATTATTGATAAGGCAATGAAAAAGGGCCTTAACCTTCCGATGGGCCCTCTTGAAATTGCCGACATGGTTGGCCTTGATGTTATACTTGGAATCGGGGAAGAGATGCTGAGAGGATATTCAGATCATAAATACAGACCCTGCCCTCTTTTAAGGAGATATGTTGCATCAGGGTATCTTGGTAAAAAAACAGGAAGGGGTTTTTATCTATATTGATAAATATGTATAAAAAATTTCTAATATTTATAATACTTTTCATTTACCAGTTTTCATATGCGCAGTCGTCACAGTTTGAAGAACTGGATAAACCGCCCGAAGGAGCCCACGAAGGCCAGATTTTTCTTGGAGGTTTTGTTTCTATCGGCATCCCTTCGGGAGATTTAATAAAAGGCGAAGAAAACTTTGTTAAAGATAATCAATATACATTCGAAGAGAGTGAAATAACAAAAGAGCTTCTGGTAACACACCTGTCGTATGACTTCGGATTATCTTTTGAATATATGCCTATTGATTATGTCGGAATAAAAACAAAACTTAAAAGGGTGATAATAGTTCAAAGGACACGTTTCGGATCAGATTTTCAGAACTGGAGTGAGACTCTTTACAGCAACTATTCATTTCTTGCAGGTCCTTCTTTCCATCTTACAAACAGAAAACAATGGGATGTAACATTAACTCCGGTAATCGGTTATGCGGTTGCGAAGTACGAAGCAACACCAATTGCTGCTGAACTTGTAGCAGGTTACAGCGGAGACAGGAACCGTGATGTCAGCGGTATTACATATGGAGCGGAGTTGAATCTTACTATATATTTCAGCGGCGGACTATACCTTTCTTTAGGGGTTGACTGGAATCAATACCCGATAACATTCAGCCCGGGTTATTCACTTTCACAAACAGTAAACAGTGAAGTGATAACTTATCTGGATGGAAAAAATTCAGGAAATATTCAGACTATTAACCTGGCTATATCTGCAGGCTATGCCTTCTCTAATTGATTTTCATCCTCTAAGACTAAATTTATCAGTCTTAAAGCATTAAGAGTTACCCATCGACTTTTTAAATTTTTTTCTTTTATCATACCCTGCAATTTATTTTCAGAATTCCACGATCCGTCATGATTCTGTTTTTTTATTATAGTATTAAATAGTGTACCGGTTTTTGAATAATCATGTTTTTTTATTTCAGACAGTAAAACCATACCTGAGAGATAATCATATTGCGACATTACAGGATAGCCTAATTTTTCAAAATTGACCCGGTTTCCGCAGAATAATTTTCTCTTTGATGCTACAAAAAAATTATTTTTCAAAAAAAAATCGGCGCCGTTGCTGATTGAATCATTATGTAATTTACTGTTAAATTCAACAAGCGCTTTCAGGCAGGAGTAGGAAGCGACAGGACAGCTAGGTATATTATCATCATTTTCATGCTTAAGACCGTTACCCGGTTTATTTAAAAATACAAGTTTCATAACATCACAAAAACCTGCGACTGGGCAGTGAAGCCATCCTCCATCTTTTCTCTGTTTTTTAATAATCCACTGAATTCCATGATCAGTACGCGAATCAGATATACCGCTCTTTAACAATGAATAAACCATATTTCCGGACCTGCAGCCTACGGCATCTGAAGATTTGTAATTAAATTTAAACCCGCCGCTATCAAGCTGTGTTTTACTGCAGAGATGATCAGCCGTCGAAGAAATAAAATCAGATGAACATTTATAACCGGATTCAACAGCAGAAAGGAAAAACCAGACAGAACCGTGATAATACAGATCAAGATGTTTAAAATCACCAAGAATCCCATTCGAATAATTTATTCTGAAATAATCTGTCAGATTAGAACTTATAAGCTCATTATAAATCTCTTCATGGTCGGAGCATTTAATAATCTCTTTTTTTACAAGATAACAAACAGCGGGATTTTCACCGTCTGTCAGCCATGGAACAGGATCCATCGTTATATATTTGCTTAACATTTATTTCCGCCGGAAACCAAAAATTGCGCAAAACTGAAATCAAGTTCAGTTGTAATCTTTATATTACTGTAAGATCCTTCAACAACAGATACATCAAATCCCATATTAACAATAAGGGAAACATCATCTGTTACTGATGTACTATTTACATCCTTCCGGTACTGGTGAGCTTTTTTAATAAGGTCGTATCTGAAGCCCTGCGGTGTTTGTGCCGAATAAACAGATCTACGTTCCGGAATAGATTCAACAATCAGATCTTTAACAATTGCAATTGTATCTGTCGATTTAACATAAGTACCGCAAGCTCCTGAAGTTTTAAGTTTGTTAATTAACTCAATAATAATTTCTTCAGTCACAAAAGGACGGGCAGCATCATGAAATAAAAAAATGTCATCATCATTGAAATCAGAGGATACAAGCGCATTATACGAGGAATCAGATCTCTCAATCCCGCCTTCGATGAACGATGAAACTTTCGGATAATCTGCCGGAGGAAAAAGGTTCTTCATTTCCTTTATAAGATTTTTTTCAGATACGATTAATATTTTATCTATAAGATTTACTTTATGGAAAGTATCCACTGACCATGAAATTACAGGTTTAGAACCAAGCATAAGCATTTGTTTAGGAACCTGACTTCCCAGGCGTGAACCTTTTCCACCGGCGAGGATAACGGCAATATTCATTTAAGTTAATTAATCTCCGTGAAAAAAATTTTTATTGATGTATATTCGCCATTTTACTAATATATTTCAATTAGAAAAAGTGTGGATGATATGAATAATATAAAAATAGGCATAATTACAGTAAGCGACCGCTCTTCCAGAGGAGAGAGAGAGGATTTATCAGGACCGGAAATTAAAAAATGGTGTGATAAAATGGGCTACTCTGTTTCAGAAGAGCTGATTATCCCCGATGAGGCGGAAGTTATAAAAAAAGCCCTGATTGAGTTATCAGATAAAGGTCTTGACCTAATAGTGACAACAGGAGGTACGGGTTTTGCTCCAAGGGACGTCACACCTGAAGCAACAAGAGCGGTTATCGATAAGGAAGCTCCGGGATTTGCGGAGGTTATGCGCATGAGATCTCTGCAGATTACACCTCATGCAATGCTTTCACGTGCAGTCTCAGGAATCAGAAAAAAAACTCTGATTATAAATTTACCCGGAAGCCCTAAAGGAGCCCGTGAAAATCTTGAATTTATTGAAAGCGCAATTCCTCATGGATTGAAACTTCTCCGAAACGAAGTCAAAGATTGTGCCGAAGAGATGAAGAAACCTCATGGACACTAATGAGATTATAAAACATATAAGCATCAAAAAAGGCGACATCACGCGTGAAATGAGTGACGCTATAGTCAATGCTGCAAATACTTCACTGCTCGGAGGGGGAGGAGTTGATGGTGCAATCCATAAAGCTGCCGGTCCGGAGCTTCTCGAAGAGTGCAGAAAATTCGGCGGCTGCAGGACAGGTGAAGCCAGAATTACCAGCGGTTATAATCTTCATGCAAAATTTGTAATACACACTCCCGGGCCAGTGTACAAAGACGGAAAACACAAAGAATCAGAGGAACTCCGTAATTCCTACCGGAATTCAATGCTTCTGGTAAAAGAGAATAATCTCAAATCTGTCTCATTCCCTGCAATATCAACCGGAGTTTACAGATATCCTAAAAACGAAGCCGCGGAAATTGCCGTCAGCACTGTAATTAATTTTATGAGACTGGAAAAGTATATCGTTGATGTTTCTTTCGTCCTTTTTGATAATGACAATTATGAAATTTATAAAACAACCCTGGAAGGATTAAAGAAATGAACTATCTTGATATGTTAAAAAACAGTTCCATAAAATTTTCAAGCATTGTGTGTATGGGGCTTGATCCTGTGATTGAAGATATTCCTGAAACAGATGGAACTCCCGGTGAACGCATTTTTGTTTTTTACGAAAAAATTCTGAATAAACATATTCAGAAAAATATCTTCCCTGGAGCGGTAAAGCCTAACTATGCATTTTATGCACAATATGGAATTGACGGAATAATTTCACTTGAGAAAATTATAAAGATTTATAAATCAGCAGGAATCCCTGTTATACTGGATTATAAAAGAGGGGATATTGGTAAAACTGCAAAAGCATATGCCAAAGAAGCATTCATTTTTTTTGACGCGGATTCTGTTACGCTGTCACCATATTTGGGATACGATTCTATTGAGCCTTACATAAAAGATTATCCGGATAAAGGATATTACATCCTGACCAAAACTTCTAACAGCAGTTCCGGAGAAATACAGGATATAAAATCAGGGGACAAAGAGATGTTCCTTAATGTTGCTGAACTGATAGTAAAATGGTTTCATCCGGGTATCGGATCAGTAGCAGGGGCTACATATCCTGAGCAGCTTGAAAAGATCTCTGACATTTTCATCAGCTCCGGAAAAGAGATTCCTTTTCTTATACCCGGAGTTGGAGCCCAGGGCGGAAGTATCGAAGAAGTTGTGAAAATCATCAAACGGTCTTCGGATATTGGAATACACAGAATAAACGCTTCAAGCTCACTTAATTATGCCTACAAAACATTTAAAAATATGAAATATGATGAAGCATCGGCAGAAGCACTTAAGCAGATGAACGATGAAATCAATACTTTAAGATAATTATTATTTAGATACCCTCTTCCGGACTGCCGGTTGAGGGCATCTTCTGATACTAAACTTTTTTCAAACCGAAATTAAATGGAAATTTTACTGCATCAATCCCTAAGTCGTTATAAAAATTCTGCATCTCATTTTCATTTTTAAAAGCTACATACTCCGGATTTTCGTTATAACCTGACGCAAGAAAGTCTTTTATTTCAGTATACATTCCGTCTTCGAGAAGTAACGGAATATCATTAAAATTATTTTTAAGGAGATCTTTTTTTGAAGTCTGATTAACAAGCAATACAGGCGTAATAAAACCGTATTCTTTCACTGATTCAAGATATTCTGTCATTTTATCTGTTACCTGAAAAATATGAAATATTGAACCTTCAGCAAATGAATTAAAAACATTTAATCTCCTGTAAAAATTATCTGTTTCAAACCGCTTAACTGTTTTTATAATAAAATTATCATCAAGTATCAAATCCGAGTAAATTATGATATTGTATAGCCTGCCGTTATCTGCTGTTTCAATGAACTGTGTAAACTGTTTGTAGAAAGATTCCGGATCAGTTATCCGGATATGTATATCTGCAACAACCGTATCAACATCAGCAGCAATTCTATCTGCAGGCCAGGATTTACTTTCATCACCAATCTGCAAGCCTCTGGTAAAAAGAGAATTTGTACTGTTAGTGAAATCAGGCAGATAAAAAACTTTTGAGGACATTCCGGTTTTTTCTTCTATGTATGAGGAAACCTTTTTTATATCTTCAAACTTAAAATTCCACCCTTCTAGAAAATAGTATGGAGGTCTGCTCTGATAAGAAATTTTATCCTTATCACTTTTTTCACGGATCGAAGTTCCAGGCAGAACCATCAGCGGATATAATTCTATGAAATCTCCGAATCCTCTATCACACAATGTATCTACAGTTTTCTTAAAACTTTTAATATCATCTCCGGGAAGTCCCGGTATTATCCCTATTTTCAGATCAATGCCGGCATCAGCTAAATTTTCTATTCCTGAAAGTTCCTTCTCGGGATCGGTTTCCCTTTGAACATTACCAAGAGCTTTTTTATTCATGGACTGAAGTCCTACTTCGAGGCTCCGGAAACCCGCATCATACATCAACTCTGCAATCTCGGGAGAAATTCTGTCAGTTCTTATTTCAGTATGAAGATTGACCTGATGGTTCATCTGTTTTAGTTTTTTCAAATTTGCAGTAAAATCTTTTGAACGATCGAAAGTGGGACTTAATATGTATATCTCCTTTATCTCTTTCCGTTTCTCAATAATTCCGGTTAATACAGAAAAAGGGAGTTCACGTACTTTATGCTGATTTTTTGAATAAAAACAGTAGCTGCATTTATATGGACAGCCTCTGGTCATTTCAATAAAGACAGACCCGTCGACAAGAGTATTGAGCCTATTGGCGGATAGAGGTTCTACAACTTTTTCAATATCAACAAGTTCAGTTGCAGACTGCAGAGCAACAGAATTACCATTAATTTCTGCATAATTAATATCTCTTCCAGCCAGAAACAATTCGAAAAACCACTCCCCCTCACCTGAAATAAAAATATCAACATCAGGATAATGAGCTGATAATGCAATTGATCCTTCCGAAATCTCCGGCCCGCCGAATATAATCAACGCTGAATCGAGTTTATCTCTTAACGTTTGTACTAACCTTAAATTTCTCTCAACATTCCATAAATACGACGTAAAACAGATTATATCAGGGGACGCAGAAACAGCGTATTTGACGATCCTTTCATCAGAACAGAAATTTAATAAAACTGAAGGTAAGGTCTCACATATTATTTCGGGATAATTTTTTTTTATAAATGATGAGATAACTGCAGGGGCATAATCAATATTTCCATTAACATATCCGTATGAGTGATCGATAAGCGGTAATTGTATAAATAATATTTTCATGAAATTCCTGAAAAACAGTGTTGTAATTATTACTTGAACTATATAATATTGAACAAACTAAAAAAAGTATAATAATAAACAATGATAAAAAAAGATAATATAAAAAAGTATAACCTGCTCTGTATTGACGACAGCAAACTTAACAGAGCTTTTATAATTAAAATTCTTACTCCTTTAAATATCACAATTTTTGAAGCTGAAAATGGTATAAAAGGATTAGAAATGCTTACTGAAAGAGAATATGATCTTATTCTTCTGGATATTGTTATGCCCGAAATGGATGGTTTCGGATTTCTCAATGAATTTCAGAAAAGAGAAAATAAGGAATTTGTACCTGTAATACTAATGACAGGACTTGATGACCTTAATTCAAAGATAAAAGGCCTGAATATAGGCGCAGATGATTATCTTTTAAAGCCGCTGAATGAAGAAGAACTTATTGCGCGGGTTTTTTCGCTTCTCAGATTAAAAAGGGCAAACTCCGAATTATATCAGAAAAATCAGCTGATCAAAAGAGAATTGGAAGCGGCAAAAAAAATACAGCAGTATATTATCCCTCAGAATTTCGATTTTATCAGTTACCCCAAAATAAGCGGTATTTATCGTCCCATTGAAGACATTGGCGGAGATTTTTTTGACTGCTACAAACTTGATGAAAACAGATCCGCTTTTATAATTGCAGATGTTACAGGGCATGGAATTCCCGCTGCTCTTACTATGACTATGTCAAAAATGTTATTCAGTATTTATGCGGAGAAATTTCCAAGTACAGCAAATCTTATGAAAGAAATTAATAAACAGCTAAGAGGCACCCTCCTTGATATGCAATATATTACAGCTTTTTATCTGATTTATGATAAAACATTAAAAACTTTGACCTATTCCAACGCAGGGCACACAAGGCCCCTATATTATAAAGCGTATAAAAACCAGATAGCGGCCCTTGATTCATTCGGATGGTTTATCGGGATATCGGATGACACGGAATATGAAGAGAAAAAAATTACTGTTTCAGATGGTGACAGACTTCTACTATACACTGATGGAATAACAGAAGCAAAGAATAAAGAAGGCGAGGATTTTGGAGAGATCAGACTCGCACGATTTTTAAAAAATAATCATAACCTGTCGGGAGAAGATTTCTGCAATAGCCTGCTTGATACAGTTTATGAATACATAGATGGAACAGAAATAAATGATGATATTGCTTTCCTCAATATTGAGTTTTAAATATCATCATTTAAAAATTCTATAACTAAATTTCCTCTTTTTCTTCTTTCTCCACTTCATCCTGATCAGGAATCCCTTCAGAATAATCAGCTTTATTAACAGGAGCAGGCTGTTCAGGAACTGTTCCGGAAGTTTTATCTTTGATATATGCCTCAAGCTTATCAATACCGTCTTTAAGTTCGAAAAATTCTGAAATATTCAGCGCTACACCTTTCTGAGTCGGCTTATAGATATCGTTTCCATCCATATCTCTGCCTGCGACATACCAGATCCTTAAATTTATAAGCTCTTTCCCTTTGAACTCAGAAACTTCAATTCTGATTATCTCATTATTATTTCTTTGAATATCTTTTATTAAAACTGCCATATTATTCTCCTTCTAAATAGCGTAAAAAGCAAAATTATATTATTGCATTTGATGGTCAATTAAATCTATAAAATTGCCAGTTAAATTCAAAAATTATTTTTATAAAACTCTCTCATGCTAAACACATTCAATAAATCATATCTCTCACGGCAGATGAATTAAAATCTATTTTATGAAAACATAGAACTCCGGTTTTAATACGTAAGTAATAATAATTGCAGAATATCAAACTGATAAAGTCTTTAAAACTCTTTCTTTTGACAAAAACAGAGTTTTTATAAAAGCATGGTAATATTATATTGATTAGATAATGAAACTTTATACTATGGTATATAATTACAGACTCAGGGAAAAAAATGGAAAAAAGTATCTTAATTACAATTATATCTGATAATAATCTGGAATTCATCAAGAGCGCAATTCTTGAAATACAGAACTTTGATAAGGTAGATCTTCTGATTATAGATGACGGTTCTGAATATGATATACTTGAGGAAATAAAAGAATTTAAGTTTGTAAAGAGCATAATTCATGATGAAGGTCTGGGATTCGGAGCCTGTCTTGCATCAGCAATTAATTTTGCCCGTGATTTGGAATATAAATACCTGATAACATTAAATCCTGAAGAGACCGGCTTTGTAAAAGATATACCGAATATTATTAATGATCTGGATTATGGTTATGATATTGTCACATGCAGCCGCATTCTTGAAAATTCTGATTACAGTAAAATTGATGAGAATATAATCAAATTTTTTGATGAATTAACAGACTATCTTAATAAAGTTACAGAATTAAATCTAACAGATCCATTGTCACTGAATAAAGGCTACAACATCAGTGCGACTAAAGATATGGATCTGACTGCTGAAGATCATGGAATTTTATTACAGTTGTTTGTTCAGAGCTCATATTTTGGTTATAATGTAATTGAAATACCTTCAGAGGCAGATTCGCTTTTCGGGGAAGAATTAAATTTATATGATAATCCTCTTGAAACTTTTATAGCGATAATTGAAACTGAAAAATATTTATATAACAAAGGTTCAATAAACTGATCTAATAATTTAATTGCAAATACTTACAGGGAAAAAGTGTAATACATATTTCTGCAGCGGAAGCTGCGGACTAAAGAACAATTCTTTACTATTTGAACTTTTGTTAATGAACAGACTTAATTCTTTTTTAGATTGACAAAATTTTTTTCTAAAACTAATAAAATAAATCTTTTAACTGCGATAAAAAAATGACAAGACCCGTTATAGTACAAA
>DAONFJ010000040.1:5770-30337 GCA_035403545.1 Spirochaetota bacterium | reverse complement strand
TAATTTTCTTTTAAGGTTTTACTTCAGCGGCTGGTGCTTTTACAGTTTTGCTTTGTGCATTTTTGAATCCTTCTTTATCAACTTTACTCTCGGCAATCAGCTCCATAATGTATTTGTTGGTCTCCTGCCTTGACTTCTGTGCAAAAATCTGCTGCTTGATATAAGCTGTTGCTTCATCTGCGGTTCTGCCGACAAATTTTGCTTTGTTCTGATTGTAAACTGAATTAACTTCTTCATCTGATACAGTAATTTTATCTTTTAATTTTTTTCCCAGGTAGTACTGAGCTACTGTCTGAATTTTAATCATTTCTATTACTGTATCAAGTTCATTGTGATCTATTGCTTTATCATCCATTGCTTTTTTATAGAGAAGCTTCTGTGCTATAATGTGATCAAGAAAACCTGCTTTGCTTAAAAGCGGATGGTTTGCATATGCAGGATTTTCAGCAAGTTTATCAATCTCTTCATTCGATTCAATATTTGTCATCATCTTGCTCTGGAGATAGTAGAATTTATTGAAATCCTCCATTGAAATTGTTTCACCGTCAATTTTTGCCGCCCAGTCTTTTTTACATGATATTTGCGGGATCACAAGCATAGTTATAATACAGATTGTAAATAGGTGTTTGATTTTCATATTTCGTCCTTAGTTTTTAATAAAATTTTCTTATAATTGCCCAAAATTAGGGTGAAATATATCTCAGCCGGTTAATTCATGGGAGAGATTAAAACTACCACATGCAAATGAGCAGTTACATTTTCCTGAAGTTATGTTTAGTAAGTAGTTAATTATCAGTTTAGTTACATAAATTGTTGCAACCATTTTTTTAACTCGTATAACTTTTTTTCAGCGTCTTTTTCAGTATATTTAAATATCAGCAGTTCAGGTTCTTTCGGATCAAGAGACAACCGTTTGTCTTTTGATACTGCAGAGGCAAGCTTTTCACCGGGAATAGTGCAGAAGGCGGAAATTCTGATTTTTATCCTGTTATTTTCTTCTAAAATTTCACTTATCTTCAATGATGAGGAAATGGCACGTATACGCTCCAGCTCAACAAGAGTATTAACCTGCGGCGGGGGAGTGCCGAATCGGTCAATTAACTCAGCCTCAAGGATATCGACTTCTTCCGGTGTTTCGCATGATTCAAATCTTTTATAAAATTCAATTTTCTGTTTATCATCATTCATATAGGCATCAGGTATAAAAAAGTCTGTTTTGATAAAGAGGGAAGTCCTGAAATATTCCTTAATCTCTTCACCCTTTAACATTTTTATTTCATCCTCAAGCATCTGGCAGTAAAGATCAAAACCTACATCCATAATACTTCCGGATTGTTCATGCCCCAGGATATTTCCCGCTCCCCTTATTTCAAGATCCTTCATGGCTATTTTAAATCCGCTGCCCAGTTCGGAATACTCGGCTATAACCTGGAGCCGTTTCTGCGCTTCCTCTGTCAGTGAGGCATGCCTGGGGTAGAAAAGGTATGCATATGCCTGTCTCGTAGAGCGGCCGACCCGTCCTTTAAGCTGGTAGAGCTGCGAGAGGCCGAACGTGTCGGCCCTGTTGATGATAATCGTGTTTACGTTCGGTATATCCAGTCCTGATTCGATTATTGTTGTACTTATCAGTACATCATATTTTTTATTCATGAAGTCTATCATTATATCTTCAAGTTCATGCTCATGCATCTGCCCGTGGGCCACGCAGAAGGTTGCTTCAGGTACAAGTTTTTTGAGTAATATCATCTGGGTTTCAATTGTCTGGACCCTGTTATAAACGTAAAAGATCTGTCCCCCTCTGCTGATTTCATTTAAAATAGCCTCTCTGAGGATATCGGGATTTTCTTCCAGCACATACGTTTCAATTGCCTGGCGGCTTTCAGGTGGAGTTGCGATTATTGTCAGGTCCCGTATCCCGGCCATCGATATATGCAGAGTCCTCGGAATCGGAGTCGCTGACAGAGTGAGTACGTCAACTATGGTCCTGAATTTTTTGAGCTGCTCTTTGTGCTTTACTCCGAAGCGCTGTTCTTCATCAATTATAAGGAGGCCTAAATTTTTTATGTTTACGTCAGCAGTAAGTATGGCATGAGTTCCGATTATTATATCGATCTCTGCGCTTGCCAGTCTACTTTTTATTTTAATGATCTCGCCTTTCGTCCTGAAGCGGGAGATCATCTCAACTGCTATCGGGTAGCCGCTGAACCTTTTTTTAAAAGTTTCAAAATGCTGCATCGCAAGAATAGTGGTCGGTACAAGTATTGCGACCTGTTTTCCAGCCATGACCGCTTTGAATGATGCCCTTATCGCCACCTCTGTCTTGCCGAAACCGACGTCGCCGCAGACGAGCCTGTCCATCGGTTTATCGGTTTCCATATCGTCTTTCACGTCTTCAATCGCTGTGAGCTGGTCGGGCGTCTCTTCGAATTCAAAGAGTGATTCAAACTCCTCCTGCCATTGCGTATCGGGCGGGTATCTGAACCCTTTCAGCGCGCTCCGTTTGGAGTAGATCTTGATCAGCTCCTGCGCGATCTCTTCAACTGATTCTTTTACGCGCTGTTTGATTTTATTCCATGCCGATTTCTTTCCTAGCCCGTCTATTCTCGGTTTTCTTCCTTCGGTGCCGATATATTTCTGCACCAGGCCTATCTGGTCAAGCGATACGTAAAGTTTATCTTCATCTGCGTAATCGATCAGTATAAAGTCGCGTTCAACTCCCCCCGCGGACATCCTCTCTATGCTTCTGAAAATTCCTATTCCATGGTTGATGTGTACGACGTAATCACCCGGTTTGAGGTCAAGGAATGTTTCAATGGGACGTGATGTTTTGCTTTTGAAATGTTTTCTTTTACGGTAGCTTTTCCCGAATATTTCATGATCTGTAATGATGAGAGTTTTTGATTCACCAAGTTCAACTCCTGTACTTAATGGAGAGATTACTATATTCAGGGATGACCCGGGATCGTAATTCTCAAAATCGCTGCCGGAGCCGAGTTCAGAGAACAGGTCGCTTAATCTCCTTGCCTGTCCCTCGAATGATGTGGTTAATATAATGTTCCATCCGGCTGAGATTTTTTCCTCGATTTCATCTCTGACTGATTTTATTTTACCCTGGTAGTTTTTTATACTTTTCATGCTCCAGTTGAATGCGCCGGAGCTTGCTGTAAATGTCTGGAGTGATATGGATTTTTTCTGAATGTCCTCCATCACTTCCGGATCTAAAAGAACGTCGGGAGGAATACAGTAAATTTCTTTGCTCTTGCGTTCGTAAATATCTTCGTAGTTTTTTACAGTTCTGTTTTTTCTCGAAATAAGTCCCGGCCATTCAAGAAGGATCAGCGATGCATTGCTGTCGAGATAGTCAACGATTGAAGATGAATCTGTTATTTCGTGAAAAAAATCTTCTAGCCCTGGAATTTTTTCACTGTAATTTTCATTTTTCAGCCACTTCGCAAATTCATCAGGCAGGTTCTTCGAATCTTTAAATTTTGTTCTGAGTTTATCTCTTAAGGCATTTTTTTCCTTTGTAAAGAAAACAAGTTCTCTCCTGGGATATATCGTAATGTCTGCGTGTGTATCAAATCCTCCGGAGAGCTGTGTTTCCATATCGAACTCCCTGATCGATTCAAGCGTGTCGCCGAAAAAATCAAGCCGCACAGGATTCTCGAATGAGGACAGATGAATATCGATGATGCTTCCTTTTACGGAGAACTGACCGAATGAATCAACTCTTGTTTCGCGTGTGTAACCGTACTGAACCAGTGTTGATATAATATCATCAAAGGGGTACTCTTCATCCGTGGAGAGAGTTAATCCTTTTTTGATAAAGAAATTTTTAGCCGGGAGTTTGCGTATTACCGAATCAACAGTCGCAATGATAACATTCGGAGTCCCGGAAATTATTTTATAGATGGATTTGATCCTGTCACGCTCAACAGATTCGGGCGGAGACATAAATTCGTACGGGAGAGTCTCCCATGGAGGGAATTTATACAGGTACTGTTCATCGATAAAACAGGAAAGGTCAAGGTAGAGATCGTTCATCTGCTGAATATTTTCTGTTATAATGAATGTCTGATTATTGTGCGCGTGGAAAATTGATGATATTATAAAAGGGAAGGATGCAGGGGATATCCCTTCAACCGACTGAGCTTCCAGGTTTTTAAGATTTAGATCCTTGAATTCATTTGAAGAGATAATTTTACTGCAGATCTCTTTTAGTATCATTTTTATTTACCATTTAAATATATTAGGACGGCCATAAATTTTTGACCGGAGGATTCCATGCGGATCGTGTTGACGGGATTATTAATCCCGGACTCCCTGAAAATTAAATTTAATGCCGCTAGTGAATAAGTGCCGAAAAGCGGCAGTATTTTTCAAGAAAAATATATTAAGTGTTGATATATTTAATGAATTTGTATTTTATATTCAATTTGAATCAGGGCGACAGCTCCCTTCTACTGGTTCGACATGCTCACAGATTAGCGCTGAATATTTTTTCCGAAAAGGAGTGCAGATGCCATAGAGCAGGGGGCTGCAGACTCTTGTCCTTTGTGAAGTTAGACATTCTGGATTGATTAAGATGGCAAAATGACCGGAAGAAGGTAAGACCGTGAAGAAAAGCTTTATATTTTTATTTATTTTTATTATTAACGCAGTATCGCAGCCGCTGTTTGCCGATATTCAGGACTTTAAAAAGATCATTGAAGATTATCTTTCGGTTAACTCTATTAAATCTTCAATAACCCAGTATATATATCTTGATGATGGTTCTACTGAAGTTTTCTCCGGAAATTATTTTGCTGCTTCAAAAGGTTTCATAAGGATCGATTATATCCGCCCGGAGAGTCAGACTATAGTTGTGAATGATACAGGATTGTTCTGGTACTACAATGACCGTAAGCTACTTTTCCTTTCAGAAAAAAAATCTGAAAATACAGGATCAATTCCTGCTCTAATGAATGTTATTCCGGCGGATAGCATGAAAGACATTGAGGTTGTTGATGAAGGCATAAAGTTCTACTCGCTATTTAAAACTGCTCAGGTCTATTCTGTCACTTCAAAAAAAAATAAAACAAAAATGATTTTATGGATCGACCCTGTACTGAAAATTATAAAGAAGAAATATATCCTCGATGATACGGGTCATGAAATGATGAAGGAGGAGTATACGGACTACACGGAGATTGAGGGAATTTTTATACCTTCAAAAATTGAACTAAAGGCGAGGACATCTTCCGGTATTGTTCATACGGTGACTGAATACAGCAATATAGTAATAAACAGCCGGATAGAAAAAGACCTGTTTAAATTTAAAATTACACCTGAAATGAAAGTGCGGATGCTGAATGTTCATTAGAAATTTTTTTATATTATTTCTGATATTGGTTTCTCCGTCAGTATTATGCAGAGTAGAGGCCGCGGAAGGTTCAGGTTTAATCAGAATTCACCGCGGCAGTCCAGTGGTGGACTTAAATGATATTCTTAAAAGCAATAGTAATATACTGTCGGAGAGTGATGTTAAAAGAATATGCGCAGAGATTACAGGCCGGTATCATGAACGCGGGTATACGGCATTTTATGTGAAGAAAGCTGTTTTAAACAAAGATGGAACCGTTGATCTTTTTTTTAATGAAGCTGTTGTGACGGAAATTATTGTAACGGGAATTTCCGGCAGGATAGATGACGTTGCTGCATCAATTTTTTCACGAGGGGAGCTGTTCAACGAATCTGTTCTTAATGAAAATATTTCAGAAACAAAAAAGAAGTTTAATATCAGACAGATAAATGTAAGCATCAGGCGCGGTGATGGAGAACAGATTGTTTTAAGAGCTCATGCAGTGGAAAAGATTAATGAAATCGGAACAGAAATATTCAACAGTCCTGTTTACGGTGTATTGCCTGAAATGACATACAGAATAAACTATGGAGGTTTCCTTGCCGGGGCATCTTTTTCGTCATCCTTCAATCAGGAAGAGAGATCCTGCAGCCGCGGGTCAATTTATTTTAACACAGACAGTATTCCCGGGAATTTATATTTTACTTTATCCGCGGATGTAACAGATAAAAAAGATTCCCTCGCAGAAAATGGAAAACTTATTTACAGCCACAAATCTCTTACGGCGAAAGGGGGATTCGGTTATAACAGCGGGCCTGCGTGGATAAAGTTTTTTATTACAGGAACAGCCGATGAGTTAAAAGATTATCCATCGGCGGAGGAGGGCTTTTCCTTTTCGGGATTTCAGCTGAAATTGAATTATGACAACAGTTTGTATAAAATCGATTATGATGATATAACTGCGGGAGAAATTGATTTTTCTTCAGGGTGGAATTTTATTGAAGACAGGCCGTCTTCAAAGATTGTTCTGAATTATCTTTTTAATATTCCTCTATATTCCGGATTCTTTTTTTCATTAAATGGAAACAGCTTTTATACTTCAGATAAAGAAATGTTTTCTCACGTTTATGTTTATGACAGATTTTTTCCATGCAGGGATGATGATTTTTCCATAGCCTCATGGAGAATTGTCACTGGTGCCGATATTGCGTATGAGTTAATTAAAAGGACTGTATATATACTGCCCGGTTTCAAGCTGGGAATGCATAATGCGGATGATGAAAATAATAATGTTTACGCCGCGTCGATGAAAGTTCTTTTTAATACAGAGAAAGTCAGGATAGAACTGTCATATCTGTATGATGTAAATCTTAATTTTAGAGACGGCTTTTTTATGTTTTCCGCTTCAGCCGTCTATTGATAGTTTGCAATATTGGAGGCAAAAGAATGCAGAATAGCATTCTGTTTCAGAGTATCTTCAACATCCTGTATTGTGTTTCCGATGGATGTCCTTGCATCTATGAATGACTGCTTCTGATGTTTGGTCATGTTCTGCCTGTCATCAATGTTTTTATTTGAGGTGAATTCATCTATCTTTAGAATATGCTTCTTTAAATTAGTATAAATTCTTTTTATGCTTGATGACATCTCATACATGAAGATGAAACGCATTGTTCTTTCTTTACTGCCGGCAAGTTTTTCGTAAACAGCCATTCCCGCATTGTCGAGTTTCGACTGATAATATGTAATTGACCTTGGGTAATTTGTCAGTTCGCGGTAGTATGTCTCAAGCTTGTCAAGCTGCTGTATCCCATCTATTTCCAGATTTCGGACTATGTCCTCAAATTCAGTTAATTCCTGTTTGTTCTCTTTCAGGAAAATGTCTGAATCGTAAATATTTTTTATTATTCCTGTTATTCTTTCTTTATGTGTTTCAGCGTGATTGATAACATCTTCAATAAAGACTTCCGGTTCAAAAAACAATTCTTCTTTATCAGCCGGTTCTTCCGGTTCATCATGATTATTGCTTAATTCAAGGCTGGAATCAGCTGCTGATTTTCCATCTCTGTGGCGGGTTGCTATCTGCTGATAAATCCTGCTCTCACCTGAATGAAACCGTTCCAGTTTAATGATATCTACTTTTCTGTTATCTTTGTTATACCGCAACCCGTAGATGTTCCCAAGCGGATCTACATATCTGTTGTTAAGATCATAGACAGAAACTTTTGAGGTATCAATTTGTGATACATCGTTAATTCTTATTATACGTTTCTTCATCTTATTTTAGTTTTGAACAATTGAATTCTTTAATAGGATGTGTAAATTCGACGGCTATATATGAGTCGCCTTTGGATGAAAACATCGAGAATTTTTTTGCCACTTCTGTAGGGTTATTCTTCAATAGTCCGGTTCTTGCAATTCGTCCCTGCACACTGATTTTTTCTTTATCAAGGGTGAAATTCAGTATAACAGGCATTCCTGCAGGGACTCTTGTGTTGCTGGCTATAAATACGCCTCCGCAGCTTATATCAATAATTACTCCTTTACCTTTTTTGGGAACGCTTATACTTACATCAATCTCGTCCGGATTTCCAACATAATAATCAAATCTGGTTTTGATTGAACATGCATACCGCATGAATTTTCTTTTATCTGAATTACTCATATAAATCCCCCGGTAAAACTTAAAGGCCGACAATAGAATGTTATTTATTTAATTTAATGTCAAGCCTTGTTTTTTTCCTGTTATAATATAATGTTTAAATGGCCGGCAAGTATTTCTGTTTATATCTTAATGCTGCTAAAAGTAAAAAAACGGTATTACTCCTGCGGTAGAAAACGGCTGAGATAATAATTTATTTCAAAAAATTTAAGTATTATTAATAATTTCCTGAAAAGTTTACATGATTGTATAATTCAGACAGTAATAAAATCGATATTTTTAGTTTACAGTACAAGATTATGAAGTATAATGGCGACATAATTTCTCCGGAAGGGAAAAAGTTCCCATCAAACTACTTAAAACAGGTAATTATATGTCCGAAAATAATACTAAATATATATTTGTAACCGGCGGAGTCTGTTCATCCTTAGGCAAAGGTATTTCTGTAGCTTCACTTGGGATGCTGCTTGAAGGGCATGGATATAAAATAACAATAATTAAAATGGATCCCTACCTCAATATCGATCCGGGTACGATGAGCCCCTTTCAGCATGGTGAGGTTTATGTTACAGAGGACGGCGCTGAAACAGATCTTGATTTAGGTTACTATGAAAGATTTACCAACTCGAAGCTTTCCAGAAAAAATTCAGTTTCAACCGGCCAGATTTACAATACCGTTATCCAGAGGGAGAGAAGGGGTGATTACCTGGGAAGAACAGTTCAGGTAATACCACATATTACTAATGAAATAAAAAAAAGAATCTATGATGTATCAAACGATGATGATCTCGACTTTGTACTTGTTGAGATCGGCGGTACTGTCGGTGATATAGAATCCATACCATTTCTTGAATCAATCCGGCAGATAAGACAGGAATTGGGGAGAAAACGGGTAATGAATGTTCACCTCACCCTTGTTCCGACAATTTCAGTTGCCGGAGAACAGAAAACCAAACCCACACAGCATTCTGTTAAAGAACTTATGCAGCTTGGAATTATTCCTGATATACTGCTTGCAAGAGTTCAATTTCCATTAGAGCAGGACATGAAAGCCAAGATAGCTCTTTTCTGTAATGTATCTGAACGGAATGTTATTTCCGCCGAGGATATCATCGGTTCGATTTATGAAATTCCATTTATGTTTCAGAGGAACGAATTTGATATAATTACACTGGAACATTTTAACCTCCCCATAGGCCAGATTAAACTTCCGGTATGGAATAATTTTATAAACACTCTCCGGAAGCCGAAACACACTGTTAAAATTGCAGTGGTAGGCAAATATATACAACTTCAGGATGCATACAGGTCTATTTATGATGCGCTGGTTCACGGAGCTGTGGCAAACGAAGCTGAACTTGAAATTGTAAAATTCGATTCTGAAGAGCTTGAGGTCTGCGGCTGTAATGATCTTAAGGAAAAATTCGCAGGGATAAATGGCATACTTGTCCCGGGCGGATTCGGCAATAGGGGCATTGAAGGTAAAATTGCCACAATCACTCATGCGCGGACGGAAAAAATACCATTTTTCGGGATCTGCCTGGGAATGCAGTGCGCTGTAATCGAATTTGCAAGGAACGTCTGCGGTTTTGAAAACGCAAACTCAACAGAATTTAATGATAAAACTAAATACCCGGTTATTTCACTTCTTGAGGAGCAGGAGGTCATCGCTGAAAAGGGCGGCACCATGAGGCTTGGAGCCTACCACTGCGAGTTTACTCCGGGGAGCAGGATCAGTGCGATTTACGGAAAAGAATCTGTCATGGAAAGGCACAGGCACAGGTTTGAGTTTACAATGAAGTACAGGCAGGCATTCGAGGATAACGGGATGAAGATCGGAGGGATTTATCCAAGGAATAATCTCGTTGAAACTGTAGAAATTCCGGAACATCCGTGGTTTGTTGCTACCCAGTATCACCCCGAGTTTAAGTCAAAACCGATAAATCCTCACCCGCTATTCAGGGATTTCATAAAAGCTTCGATTGATAATAGTAATAAATAAACAGTTCCTTCCGGGTAAAAGGGCACGCCCCTTTACCCCGTAAAAGATTAAAAACTTCAGCAGCTTGAGAAGCTGTACTTAAAATATGTTTTATGATTACCCGCGCTAAAAAAGAATTATAATTGACAGGATGAATTCTCCGCTCCAATATTCAGAAATGAATGAAACGCAGAATCCGAATAAAATTGAACTTCTTGAGAGGCAGGTGGAAAACCTCTCCAAACTGGTTGAAATAAACGGCATTATTAACTCCACTTTAAACATCAACCGTCTTCTCTCCATAATTATGGAAATGGTAAAAGATATTATGGATACGGAAACCAGTACTTTACTTCTTTACGATGAGGAAAAGGATGAACTGGTTTTTAAAGTCGCTTTGGGTGAAGCTGGAGATGAGTTAAAGGAAAAATACAGGGTAAAAATGGGGCAGGGGATTGCCGGATGGGTAGCTCTTAACAGAAAAGACCTTCAGGTAAATGATGTTTATAATGATCCGAGATTTGATCCCATGTATGATAAAAATACAGGTTTTACAACAAAATCCATTCTATGCGCTCCTCTCTTGTTTAAAGGCAAACTCCTGGGAGTTATTCAGGCAATAAATCCGGTTAATAAAAATGGTTTTGATGTTAACGACATGAATCTGTTCCGTGTTTTTTCCAATCAGGCTGCGCTTGCTGTACAGAATGCAATTTTTTTTCAGAAGGCAATTGAGGAGGAGCGTCTTGCTGGAGAGCTCCAGTCTGCTAAAATTGTCCAGGAGTCTCTGACTCCTTTTATAGATTTTGTCAGTGACGGATTTGATGCTGCCGCGAGATCATTGTCAGCAAGAGAAGTCGGCGGGGCTTTTCACTTTTTCAGGGAGTATGAAAAGGGAGTTTACCTTCTTACTCTGGGTAATTTAAACACAAAGGGGATTCCCGGAGCAATGAGGGCGTCAACTCTGGCAGGCCTTATCAGGGCAATGTATGAACTCAACATCAGGAAGAGCGAAGTAATTATTGATATGATAAACCGTCACTGTCTGGAAGAGATAGAGTGTAGTGACGGATTTTCGCTATTTATCAGTATTATAGATATAAATAACATGACTATTGAATTTGTAAATTCCGGAGATGCGTATCCTATAATGATACGGGAAGGTAAAGCTGCTTATCTCCGTTTCCTTAAGCGTTCAAGCGGTTATCTTGGCAGCAGAAATTTTATTGCAGGAAAAATTGAGTTAAACTTACTTCATGGAGACAATTTTATCGTATTTTCAAGCAGTCTCCCGGAGTTGAGAAGTACTGACGGCAGGCATCTCGGATTATCAGGCATAATAAATTTTATTGAAAAAAGAACAGGAACTCTGGGAGGAATCATTGATTCTCTGCTTAACTATGCTTATAATTATACTGGCGGAGTAGAGAGAAGAAAAGATATATCAGTTGTATCTTTTACTATAAAATAAAGGTGTTATATGAGTGAATTTGTTTCAGTAATGTTTTGTAGAAGATGCGGCTCCAGATATGTCGAAATCAGGGAGTGGAAAAATGATTCAGCTGTAGTCTACTGCAGAACATGCAGAAATAGTTCAGAACTCACCGGGTTTACACTTGGAAGATGCCAGGTAACAAAGAAGGAACTTGATATCGCAAGAAATACATCTGCCGGTAAAAATGAATTTGAGAAATAAAATTTTTGTAAGCTGATCATATTAAAGTATTTAAATAACTCATTGCAGCCTGCCATTGCGGGTCGGTTCTAAGGCAGGCTCAGTGCAAACTCCGTGAAGCAATCTGTTTTAATAAAATATCGTTCTGTCGGCGCAGATTGAATAACCGGGAGAACAGGCCGCCGCCGCATTCCATACCCCGTAATATAATTTATTTGTGTAATTCTGAAACAGGAAGAAAATTATTTTTATATAAAGATAAAAGAGGCTGCTGCCTCTTTTATCTTCGGTGAGAAGTTACTTTGTTTTGAATAACCTTTTAAAAATGACGCATGTGAAAAAGTATGCCAGAATGAAAAGCCTTCCGATTCTCCATGGTTTTGTAATAATACGATAGAACCAGTCCAGGCCGTTTTCCATGAAATAGGGTGGTGCTTTTTTTATTTCGCCTGAAATTGTATCTATGCTTCCGCCTACACTTATAAATACTGTATTTTTAAATTCACTTTTAAATCTATATATCCATTTATCTTCTTTGGGAAATCCGAGCCCTACAAATACAATATTTGCTTCAGATTTTCTAATTGCTTCAATAACTGATTTTTCTCTGTCGGAATTGAAGTATCCGCCATGACGCCCTACAATACGTATATTAGGGAATGATTTTTTTATATTGAAAAATGCTCTTTCAGCTGTCTCTGGTTTACCGCCTACAAGGAATATGCTGTATTCTTTAATTTCAGCAAGACGGATAATTTCCATCATAAAGCTTAAAATTGCAACCCGTTCCTTTATGGGATTTTTCAGCATTCTGGCGGCCCATTGAAGCCCTGCCCCCGATGCAAGATGCATGTCTGCCTTGTCTGAAATCAGTCTCAGGTCATTATTGGATTTGATACGGGAAAGTTTATATGGGTTAAGTGTGATTACATGATGCACACCTTTATCCTCAATCATCTTTATTACCCTGTATACTGCCTGCTGCCTGGTAACGTTGTCAATGCCTACATTCAGTATGTTTACAATTGACGCGTCTTCAAGAGATATCTGGTTATACTCAAGAATAATATCTCTTTCTTCCTTGTATGAATTATAGTAATGGGAATCTTCTGACATTTAATTTCTCCTGTCAATAGTCTCTTTTCATCGAGCAGAATTCACCGCACATGGAACATTGATCTTCCTCGCATGACGGCACTGCCTGTCTGTATCTTTCAGCTTTTTCTCTGTCGAGCGCAACGCTGTACATGGCTTTCCAGTTTCTGTCTTTTCTCGCGCGGGACATTTCGTCATCACGGCTTGATGCTCTGGAACCGTATTTCACAATGTCTCCGGCGTGTGCCGCGATTTTAGAAGCCATTACGCCTTCTTTAACATCATTGACATCAGGAAGCCTGAGGTGTTCCGCCGGTGTTACATAACAGAGAAAGTCAGCTCCGGCAGAAGCTGCTATGGCTCCTCCGATAGCACCTGTTATATGGTCATACCCCGGAGCTATGTCTGTTACAAGCGGTCCCAGTACATAGTACGGCGCGTCATCACAAAGTTTTTTCTCAAGGCGGATATTGTCAGCTACCATGTCAAGCGGCATATGGCCCGGGCCTTCTATTATGACCTGTACATTCTTTTCTCTTGCTCTTCTTGCCAGGTCACCGAGAATTATCATTTCGTGGAGCTGTCCCCTGTCATTGGCATCGTGAATTGATCCCGGGCGGAGTCCGTCTCCAAGGCTTATTACAACATTGTACTGTGCAAGAATATCGAGTATATCATCATAGTGTTCAAAAAGAGGATTTTCCCGTTTGTTGAATTTCATCCACTCTGCAAGGATTGCTCCTCCCCTGCTTGTTATTCCTGTAATTCTTTTCTGTGAATGAAGGGACTTGACGGATGCAAGGGTAACTCCCGAGTGAATTGTCATAAAGTCAACACCCTCTTCGGCCTGCAGGCGTATTACGTTCATAAAATCATCAATAGTCATCTCGGTCATGGATTTTTTTTGAGATACCATTCTTACTGCTGTTTCGTAAATCGGAACTGTTCCCAGAGGGATAGGTGAGCTTTCTAGTATTTTTTTTCTGAAGAACGACAGGTCGCCGCCGGTACTCAGATCCATCACTGCATCAGCTCCGGCTTTTACGGCAGCGTCAAGTTTTTCCAGCTCCGTTTTAAGATCAAACAGGTCGGGAGACGTTCCTATATTCGCATTAACTTTGGTCCGTAAACCTTTCCCTACTGCTACAGGAGTTATATTACGGAGACTGTTCTTCATGATGGTCAATTTACCGGTGGAAAAGTTTTCCATAACTTCATCGACAGGAATTGATTCATTCAATGCGACAGTTCTGACTTCTTCTGTAATTAAACCTCTTTTTGCCTGAGCGAAAATATTCATTTAATATGTTTACCTGATCTATTTATTGTAATTTAACTGCCCAGCTTAGTTAGTGAGGATTTTTAATGTTTATAATAATTGGACAGTATATGGGTATTTAAATTCTTAATCTATGAGTGTCAATAATAATTCTTTAACACCCTGTTTTTGTACCTGATGATTTGCGGGAAGTTATACTGATTTACTGGCAGCCTGCCGGTCAAAAGTTGTATGAATTTTTTTATAAAGTTTGATTATTTCCGGAATCGGGATATTCTGCGATGCTTAAAACTATTGATTTTTTTATTGTAAATTAAATTTGTTATATGAAAAAAATACTATTTCGTAAAGTGTTACTCTTTTTTCAGCCTGGTTAATATTTTAATTGAAGATATTTTTATTATACTGAAGATAGACAGGTTGGATGGAGTGTATTATATCCCGTCCTGAACTTTAGGGATAAACAGAAGATTACAAGTTAAGCATGGGATTAAAATTTATTATTTGAGTATAAAGGCAGGTTTATGGATAGATTGAAGAAGTTGCAGGAATGGAGTATTTACGAATACGGGAATGTTTTTTTTATAGAACCTGAATTCAGGCATGAAATGGTTATGGAAAGAATCAATGATGTCATTGATACGTATAAACCGAAAGTTGTTGTTAAAGCAGGCCTGGGAGCCGGCAAAATTGTACTCGATTTAATAAACGGTAAAAAGGGTATTACGCTGGTTGTGGTCGAGCAGTCTTTAAGAATAATTGAAGAATTTATAAAACAGAACAGTGACAATCCCGGGATTAAAGATATAGGTTTTATAAATGGAGATTTCAGCTCTTTCCCTGTAGATTATTATGCTGCAGATCTGATCATTTCTATCGACAATCTTGATTTTCAGGAAACAGCCCCGGTTGTTGATGAGTTTAAAAGAGCGCTGCAGTTCGATGCTCATTTTCTTTTTGCAGGTATAGTACTTGATGATGAAGATATTGACGGCACATATGATGATTTTATGCGGATACTTTCACCGCTTCATAATGATTATTATCTTAAAGATGACCTGAAAACTTTTATGAATTTAAAAGATTTTACCTTTGTAAAAGGAAAAATTGAACATTTTGATTACAATATTGATGAAATAAAAAATCACATAAAAGGCCTTTACGGGGAGATAGATTCCGATGGTGCCGAGAAATTTATCACTGAAAACAGTGCGGCTTTAACAGAGATTTATAAGCTTAACGGAAGGAGTATCACTCTTCCATATTTTACCGGTGTATTCACGAGAAGAAAAGCATAACTGATCGCGGCAATGAAGATAAAACTTTTAATTTTTTTAACTGCAGTTGCAGTAATGTATGAGCCGGCTTTCTCGCAAAAGAAAGACACTGTTGAATTAACGGCGCAGGGTATACTTGCGCGGGTTGATAGAATAATGCAGTACCCTGAAGGTGAAATTCAGGGGAGAATGAAGCATATCACTCCTGACGGAAAATCTTTCGATATAGATTTTAAAGGTAACATTACCAGGAATGATTTTCTTTTTTTCTTCAGCAGCAGTTCGAGGGGGGAGAGCCTTAAAGTCCTTTACAATATGGGCGGTGAAGATATCTGGGTTTATAATATCCATGCGGTTAAAATGTTCCATAAAATGGGAATAGATAAATACGACAGCCTGATGTTTACAAACTTTTCATTCATAGATTTTTCAAACTCTGATTTTCAAAGTAACTATAATGCCAGAATTACAGGCAAAACCCTTGTCAAGGGAGTTGAGTGCTACAGGCTTGCTCTTGAACCGATTTTTGACGGGAGTGAATATGGAGCAGTGACAATCTATGTCACCGTTGATCAGTATGTTCCTTTGCGGATTGATTATCATGACAGAGATAAGGTTATTTTTAAGTTTCTCTCTCTCTCGAAAACAATGGAAAAGGACGGCAGGATTATTCCGATCAGGTACGATATGCTGAATATAAAGGATGGAACCGTTACAATTTTAAGCTTTCTGAAGTTTGATGAGAACATTAAGTATCAGGGCGAGATATTCAGGCCCGAAAAACTCGGAGAATAATGTGCCGCAGTTTTTTATTAAGAATGAAGATATGGCTGATGGAAAAGCTGTAATACGCGGTGAAGACTGCCATCATCTTATTAATGTAAGGAGAGTTAAAACCGGCGATTTGTTAAGGGTACGGTCTGAAAACGGAAAAGGTTATATATCACGGATTTCAGAAGTCGGAAACTCGGAGATTTTTTTAACAATGCTTGAGGAAACGGGCCCGAACCAGGTGCCTGTGGATATATCGCTTTATATGGCCCTGATCAAAGGCGGCAATTTTGAATTTGTTCTGCAGAAAGCTGTGGAAGTGGGAGTTAACCGCATAATACCCGTTATTTCATCACGAACCGTTCCTGATCCTGCGAAGAAACTTGAAGAGAAACACACAAGATGGGGTAAAATTATTTCAGGCGCGGCAAAGCAGTGCTTCAGGAGTAATATGCCTTCAATTGAATATCCGTTATCATTTGCTGATACGGTTAAAAATGACAATTCGATGATGAAGCTTATTGCTCATCCCGGAGCCGTAACTGAGCTGCGTGATTATCTTTCTTCTTCTGAAAAACCTGAATCGGTAAGTCTTCTCGTCGGTCCGGAAGGCGGATTCAGTGAAACTGAAATCAGCTCGGCCTCTGAAAATGGATGGGCACCGGTTAACTTCGGGACAACTCATCTGAGGGCTGAGACCGCGGCTATAATACTTCCGTCACTTTTAATTTATCAATGGAGCTGAAAATGCATGCAATACTAATCATAGAGGGGATGAGATGAATCCCGGGATTTATTCAGCACTGGACGCAAATATAAACCGGGGAATTGAAGGGATACGTGTCTGTGAAGATATTTTCAGATTCAGTGTTAAGAATATATTGTCAGCTGAGTTTAAAAATCTCCGTCATAGAATAACGGAAATAATTTCAGTCATTCCGTCCGGCGCTCTGCTCAACGGCAGGGATGTGCTGCACGATGAGCAGAAATTCGTTAATACTTTTTCTGAAATGAAACGTGAAAGCGTTAAAGATATTTTCAGGTCTAACGTTCGGAGAGCTATCGAGGCAGCAAGAGTCATTGAAGAGTTTTCAAAGAGTATTCATCCTGATATAGCTTCAGGTTTTCAGGAAATACGATTCTCTCTGTATGACCTCGAAAAGAGGGGATGGATGCTGCTTGAAAAAAATATGCTGATGCAGAAGTTCATGTTTTCTCTATATGCTATTATTGATTCAGCATTTGTTCCGGCAGAAAGAATGGCCGAGACATCCAGGATACTTGCAGATTCAGGCGCGGATATTATCCAGCTTCGGATGAAAGATGTTTCCGACAGAGAGTATCTTTCCATGTCCGAGAAAATTGCCGGTATCTGCTCAAGGGCGAATGTACTGTTTATTGTAAACGACAGAGTTGATATTGCTCTGCTTTCCGGTGCTCACGGCCTTCATCTGGGGCAGGATGATATTCCTGTCGCAGCTGCGAGGTCATTATCCGGAGACAGTCTTGTTACAGGGATTTCTGTATGCAGTGTCGCGGAAGCCTCGTCGGGTTCTGATGCTGACTATATTGCCATAGGCCCGGTTTTCCCCACATCTTCCAAAGACGGATCAATGCTCAATGGTGTCGGCATTGAAACTGTTAAAGAAGTCTGCGGGATTACGGATAAACCTGTTGTTGCAATAGGAGGCATATCAGAATTAAATGCGGGTATTCTCATGGAAGCCGGAGTTTCGTCACTCTCTGTAATATCAGCATTGTATAAGGATAATAAAATCTCTGAAAACACAAAACGGCTTGGTGATATTATCAGATCATACAGAGTTATATGATGAAGCCCGAAAATCTGATAAGTGAAAGAGATGAACTCCGGAACATATGGCATAATGTGAGGATGAAGAGGCTGGAGATAAAAGACTCTCTGTTAAATAAAGAAAAATCCATCACTGAAGTCCGGAATAACTCTGAATATAAAAAATTAAAAAAGGAACAGAGACATATATCTAAAATGATAAGGCATATTGAAAATAAAATCTGCAGAGCAAACAAAAATGAATCATAGTGAAAAAGCAAAATGCATTATGCTCTTCTCGGATAAAGAAGCAAATATTTACGATTACCCTGATGCTGCCGGTGCGTTCAGGTCAGGTTATAGATTTGTGGACGTTGATGAGAGTGAACTGATAAAACTTCCGTACGGGAGCTATATGTTTACCCTGCCGGACAGATTTCCGGTCTCTTCAACCGGAGATGGTTTTACCTGCATAAAAAAGACTCCCGATGGCGATCCGATAAATGCAGTTTCAGCCTTTCTTGCTTCAGGGTATCTCCGTACGAAGCTTCCCGCGTATGAGAAAAACAGCGGTTCAGTGACCCTTCCGCTATGGGCGTATTCCGGTGTAGTTTTAAAGGATGATGAGTTCTATGTGCCGGCTATGAGGATTGATGAAGATCCGCGTTCTGATCCGCATCTTCATGAAGATCATAAGGGACTTAACCGCGGGATAAAGAAGATTAAAGAGTTGTTCCCTGAAAACCGGCTGGTCAATCAGCTGAGCATCTGTTCAACTGAATATAACTGTTTATGCGCGAGAAACTTTTTTATGGGGAGATATGAGTGCCCTGTGCCGACAAGCCCGGCATGCAATGCCGACTGCATAGGATGTTTATCGTATCAGGAGGAGGAAGCAGGTTTCTGCCAGTCGCAGTTCCGTCTTGAATTCGCGCCGACTCCGGATGAAATCTCCCAGGTGATCATTCACCATATGGAGAGGGTCGAGTATGGTGTCGCAAGTTTCGGACAGGGTTGTGAAGGTGAACCTTTACTCCGCGGCAATGATCTTGCAGATGCGATCATTAAGGTTCGGGAGAAAACAGACAGGGGAACAATAAACCTTAATACAAACGGTTCAAGGCCTGATATAGTGAAAAACCTTATCAGCTCAGGCCTTGATTCTATCAGGGTAAGCCTGAATTCACCAACTCCGAAGTATTATACATCATATCACAGGCCCGTTAGCTATAGTTATAACGATGTTATGAAAACGATAGAAACAGCTCTCGAAAAAGGGATATTCGTTTCTATTAATCTTTTTTTTATGCCGGGATTTACTGACTCTATGAGTGAAGTTGAGAGCCTTGTGCGGTTTCTCGATAAGTATCCTGTTTCAATGATACAGACGCGAAATATGAACATTGATCCGGATTACTATTTTGACAAAACCGGATTTACTGATGAGGATTCCATCGGTATTGTAAATCTCATAGGCATGCTCCGGGAAAAATATCCAAAACTCAGGCTGGGATATTATAATCCGCCGTTAAAAAAATAATCAGAGGATAAAATGGAAAATTATATAAATGACCCTGTATGTTACGCAAAAGACGTTGTAGCAAAAGATCCAATGGCAACATTTCTCGGCATAGAAGCTGATGAAGTGCGCCAGGGATATGCCAGGTGTTCCGTAACAATAAAACCGGAATTTTTAAATGCGGTGGAGAGGGCGCATGGCGCGATTATATATGCCCTGATGGATCAGGCGTTCGCAGTAGCATCAAATTCAACCGGTAATATTGCCGTATCTGTGAATTTTTCAGTGAATTACATATCGGCAGTACGTGACGGAGAAAAGATCTTTGCCGAAGCAACTCCTGTTAATGTGGGAAAGAAAGTAAGCGTATGGAATATTGAAGTCCGCGGAAAAGGCGAAAAAATTATTGCCAGCGGTCAGGGAATTGCCTATCATAAATAGGCCTGCATAATTATATGTAACATAGTGCAGGAGGAAGGGGAGATACAACTCCCGCACCCTCAGGTAAGGCGAAAGCGCAGCGCATGCGCATATGAATTATTGAGGTTCAGCCATGAAAATTCACGTCAGCAGGAGAAGTAAAAAGAGCGGTGCTCCTCCGGGAACATTGATCCATATCGGCAGGGATGCAACTTCAGATGTTATAATCACAAGATGCTGTTATGATGAAACAGATTATGTCGAAGAGAGGAATGTTACCCTTGATAAACTTTTTGCCGCCCAAAATGACCTTGCGGTTGAGTGGGTCAATTTTGACGGTATCCATGATGTGAAAATGATCGAGCAGATCGGTACCCATTACGGGATCGATTTTCTTATCCTTGAGGATATTGTAAACTCCAATCAGCGCGCAAAAATTGAAGATTATGGCGACTATATTTATATCGTCCTTAAAATGCTGACGATCAGCAGTAAAACAGGCGAGATCGAGACAGAACAGATCAGTATTGTTTTTAATTCAAGAATAGTTTTTTCTTTCCAGGAGAAGAAGGGTGATGATTTTGAACCTCTGCGCGACCGTATACGAAAAAAAGGTAAGATTAGAAAGATGGGGACAGATTATCTTACGTATTCAATAATAGATTACGTTACTGATAATTATTTTATTGTTCTTGAGAAGATCGGTGACAGGATAGAAAAAATTGAGGATGAAGTCCTTTCATCTCCCGATGATCATACTCTGAGAAAAATTCATGAGCTGAAAAGAGACACTCTCATGATTAAAAAAACTGTCTGGCCGCTTAGAGACGTACTCGGTTTAATGATCAGGCCGGAGAATGACTTTATTCAGGATTCGATTGTCTTTAACCTTAGAGACGCGTACGACCATACGATTGAAGTGATTGATACAGTTGAAGCATACAGGGACTTTATGTCAGGGCTTCTTGATATTTACCTCTCGGGAATAAGCAATAGAATGAATGAAGTAATGAAAGTACTTACTCTCATCTCAACTATTTTTATTCCTCTGACTTTTATCGCGGGGGTTTACGGGATGAATTTTAAACGTATACCTGAAACAGAATGGTATAACGGTTACTACTATATACTCGGTTTTATGGTGTTTGTAGTTCTAATTATGTTTATTTTTTTTAAAAAGAAAAAATGGTTATAAGTTCATAATATCTAAGCAGGGCGGGTGGAATGAAGTTTTTAAATCAGGATGAGGGTGAAGTAATACGGTGGATGATAACTTATTATTGTACCTGTAATCACAAAGGTACTGAATTATGTAATGAATGCAATGATCTGTTGAATTATGCGGTTAAAAGAAACATGAACTGTCCTCATGGCGTAAATAAACCGGTCTGTTCCAGCTGTGAAATACACTGTTATAAAGATGCATACCGGCTGAAAATACGTGATGTAATGAAATTCTCCGGGCCGAAGATTATTTTTAGAAAACCTCTATATGGTATAAAATATCTTATCAAAAAAAAATTCAGGTCAGGTAAAATAAAAAAACCCTCGCGATGAGGGTTTTTTTATGCGTCTGTTATATTAAATCTGATTACTGTTCACTTACGAGTTTGTTCTTTGCGAAGAGTCCTGAAACTTTAGATGTATCCGGCCATGAGAGTGTTCCTTTTCCATCGAGCATTCCGTCTTTCCACTCTCCGGTGTAGATTACTCCATTAGCCCATTTGTATGTACCTGTGCCGTTCTGTTTTCCATCTTTCCAGTCACCTGTATATGTATCGCCGTCTTTCCAGGTATATGTGCCGGTACCGTTTTTCATGTTGTTTTTAAAATCACCGGTATATGTATCACCGTTACTGTACTTGTATGTACCTTTACCGTCACGTTTGTTTTCGGCATAAGTACCTTCATATTTAGCGCCATTCGGCCATACCATAACTCCGGTACCGCTTACTTTATTTGCGCTGAAATCTCCGGTGTACTCTTCACCCTGGGCAAATTTAACTTTACCTTTACCATTAAGGCAATCCCCTTCAATACAGTTTGTTCCTGTACCGTATGCTTTAACTACCGGGGTATCTTTCTTCTCTGTTGTTCCGCATGAAGCAAAGATCAATGCTGTCATTGCGGCAAAGGAGAGTATAATGTAATCCTTTTTCTTCATCGATGACCTCCTGTTAACAGGATTAATCCTGCTGATTATTCAAACTGCTTTGTTTAATTGTTATTCAATAAACAAAAGCGGCTGCATAATCATGTGCCGCTTTTGTTTAACGGATTATTCAGTTATTAACTTAATATTTGTATCAGCCGGGATTATATCAACAAAAACATCAAGTGTTACAGTTTTGCTTGTATTGCCAACTGCATCTCTTGCTATTGCTTCAATTTTATGCATACCGTTAGAGTTGAACTGAAGTTCTCCTGTATAGAGAATAAATTCACTCTTGTTATCCATTCTGTAGTAGATAGATTTTACGCCTGACTCAGTATCTGCAGCAGTGATGGTGTATTTGTAATCTTTTGAGGCTACATTCATTTTTTCTTTCATGTAGAATGCTTTGTCAGCTTTTATTTCAACTACCGGAGCAGTTTTATCTACAATGATTTTGATGGCTTCTATGTTCTCTGCAAGAACAGTGCCGTTTTCATCTACAACTTTTGTTGTATATTTTTTTGTAAGGTTTCCTACTTTATCTTCAGATGATACATCCAGCACTACGGGAGCGATTGAATTTATGCTGAAAGGTTTAACATACTGTTTCTGCTCTTCACCTTTAGCGGCATAAGTAACAGCAGCTACGCCTGAAATGTTATCTTTGGAAGATATTGTATAATTGTATGTGAAAGTCTCAGAAGCAAAGATGTTTTCACCTGTTTTTGAAAATGGAGCTGTTATTGTAACCAGAGTCTCAGGAGCAGTTTTATCAACAATTACATTGATGCTTTTCATGGACTCTTTGTTGCCCATTTTATCAATACTATAATAGTAGATAACGTGTGATCCCTCATCTGCCAGTGTGAACGGTTCTGTGTACTTCTTTTCTTCTGCAGCGTCGATTTTGTACATTACTGAATCTTTCATTACATTATCCATGTCGAAAAGTTCAAAACGCACTTTATCATTTACATAAGTGTTATAACCGTCTGTAAAAGTTTTAGGCTGTCCTTTAAGAAGCTGAACGTCCTCTTTTTCATAAACTTTTTCTGCATGTTCTGTTGCTGTATCTTCTGTAGTTACATGGTCTGTTGTCACAGCAGCTTTTTCTTCGGTAGTTGCAGCAGCCTTATCGTCTGTTACTACAGTCTCCTGTGATATTGCAGCACCTGATATTAGAATGAATGCTGTGAACACGAACAAAGATAATATTGAAACTTTTTTCATTGAAAACCTCCAAAATAAATTATTAACACTTTAATTTTTTAATAGATATCCCTAAGCTTTTGTTTTCTACGAATATCATACTTTTATAAGGTATTATTAATATAGTATATATTTTTAATCAATTAAAATTAATTAAAATATTTAAAAATAAAAATATTTATGAACGCAGGAACCTCTCATTGCTGATTTTAAGGAGATACATTTCTTTAAAACGCTGTATAAATGCAATAAAATTTTTCAGAAACGGCATATTATTCTCATATTATACAGTTATACAGAATATACCCGGAATCATAGTTGCCTCATCACGCAAGGTTCAGTTTCCCGCCGCGTATTGCCTGCTTCTATTGCTCTGAATTTTAATCCTGATATTTTATTACAAGATTATAAGAAAACTTTTTAGAAAGGGCAATAATTAATGTTTGCAAAATAAGAAAATGTGAAGCTGCCTAGCGGTGCAGTGTTTTACAGTCTGCTGCAGGAAAAATGTTGTAAAGGGAGCTGTTATGAGTTTGAAATTTAAAGAGCGAAAATTCAGGTACGAAAGGCCGGACATTTTAAACGGAATGTACCTTCTGAAGTATGGAGGTACTTTTTTCGGATTGTGGGGTATAAACGGATACTTTCTTCTTGCGGATAATATATTTCTTGATACGGGGAACCATAACTCCGACAGAAATACTTTTATAAAGTTTCTGAAGACACTTGATCGCGGGAGAGACTGGAAAGTTCTCAACACCCATCTTCATGAAGACCACTGCGGTAAAAATACAATTGTTCAGAAAATTCTCGGTGCGGAAATTTACTCACCGGAGCGTGTTGATGATTTTACATTCGTTTCCTGGATGATGGATCTGGTATGGGGTAGGCCCGAAGTATTTACCCATTCAATGCTTGATAATGCCGTATATGAAACTGATAATGGAAGAACGATTGAAGTCATTCCAACACCGGGCCATTCTCCGGCGCATACTGCGTTCCGTGTAATGCCAGATAATATTGTCTATTCCGGCGACGCGATTCCCCTGCCGGTGAAGAAGCGCTACATTACCTCAGGTGAGAATTACATGGAGGAGATTGAGTCACTGAAGCGGCTGCTTAAGTTTGCCGGGGATGGATCGTTATTTGTTTCAGCTCATCACGGCATACTTAAAGATCCGGTGAGGACTATAAGCGAGAGAATCAGCGGGATGAGTGAAACCGTGGGCGAGGTTAGCAGCCTCCTCGACAAAGGTCAGGATAATATCGGCATCATCAGTGAGCTTGTATTCGGCCGTCCCGATTTCATTTACAGGAGACTCGGCGACAGCATCAGGTGCAGGCAGGACTGGACGATAAGTTCAATTGTTGAAGGATTGAAGAGGTAGGGG
>DAONFJ010000040.1:0-5670 GCA_035403545.1 Spirochaetota bacterium | reverse complement strand
CGGATGATAATTGCTTCTATTGAAGGGGGCATTATGCTGTCAAAAGTTTACGGTAAGAGCGATCCCCTTGTGAGCTGTACAGATTTTATAAGATCTGCATTATCTGAAAGATGTGCGGTTAAAAGATTAACTAACGCGAAAAAGAGGAGAATATGATTACCAAACAGAATATAATTGATAAAGCTATGGAACTCGGATTCGAAGATATAGGATTTACCGGGGCGGAACCATTTATATCACAGATTGAATTTCTCCGCAACGCCGATGCGCATTACGGCTGGACTGAAAAGATCGGCCTCACGCTGGAGAAGTGTACAGATCCGTCGGCTGTGATGGAGGGGACTAAAAGTATAATTGTTCTGATACACAGTTATCTGCAGAGTGCTGTTCCTGCGCAGCTTACAGGCAATTTCGGAAGGTGCTACCTGAAAGATGACAGGGTTACAAAAGACGGCCTTGCTCTGAAGGTGAAGGAGTTCAGAAATTATCTTAAAGAGAACGGTGTTATGTCAAAACTTTCCACGAGTATGCCTGACAAGCTTGCTGCGGCAAGGTCCGGTGTGGGAACATTCGGGAAGAATTGTCTGCTGTATGCGGCAAGGGGTGCGTCGAAAAGTTCTTTTATCTTTCCGCTGGTTGTTGCTGTTGATACGGAGTTCGAGCCGGATACTCCGAGCATAAGGACAGACTGCCCCTCGTGGTGTAGAAATGCCTGTATTGCTGCGTGTCCGACAAAAGCCCTTTCCGGCAACGGCAGGATAGATTCACAGAAATGCATATCATACCTTACGTATCATGGAGAGGAGCTTACTCCCGCTGAACTCCGCGAGCCCATGGGAATGTACATTTACGGCTGTGACAGGTGCCAGAATGTCTGCCCCAGGAACCAGCCGCGCCTGTCGGTCCAAATGCCGGACGATGATACCTTAAAGGACATGTCGGAAAAGTTCAGTCCGGAAAAACTGCTTCATATGGATAAGGAATATTTTAAGACATACATCTGGCCTAAAATGTTTTACATGTCATATAAGACTATCTGGAAATGGAAGATGAATGCCGCGAGAGCGATGGGTAATTCCCTTGATAAAAAGTATATTCCGGATCTTCTCCGTGCGATGAAAGAGGAGGAGGATGAAAGGGTACGGGCTATGGCTGCATGGAGCCTCGGAAGAATAGGAGGAGATGACGCCCGTTCGGCATTGAAGTTATCTTCAGGTGACAGCTCCAATATGGTGAAAAATGAGGTTGAGGCGGCATTAGCATTTATTGAATAAAGAAACAGCTGACTTTTTTGGGAATGTATAAGGTAAAAAACAGCTATTTTGAGCAAATTACGACATTTTTAGCCTGTATGAGCTTTTTTTTGTTGAAATAGAAAAAATAATTCCCCAATATAATTTACATATTCACTATACTTTCATGAATAGACAATAAAGCAGCCCTTCGGCAATCCGGGAATTTAATATTCTTATAATAAGGCGAGATTGGACACCGGAAGAAGGATTTCGTTTAGCCATCGAATGAAACATAATGAGTAATATATGTATAGTGAGGGATATGTATATGTTAAAAATTGATGTTGAAGAAAAAGGGAAAGTAGTTATCGTCAGCCTGATTGGCGAGTTGTCATTCACCTTTGTAGAGGAATTTGAATCTGTTTTTAAAAAATACATAAGTTCTGAATTTGATGTTATAGCGCTCGATTTAAAAGAAGTACCATACCTTGATTCGTTTGGAATAAGCAGAATAATAAAAATATCACGTGTACTGATTGCCGGAGGAGCAGAATTTATTCTGATTAATATGAATGATCATGTCCATCAGATTTTCAGGATGGCTACTTTTGACAAGCTTTTTCATATCATGACCAGAGAGGATTTTTTACTTACTTATATCCCTTCAGAAAAGCCTGCAGATAATAATTACACTGAAATAATCAGATCGGGAAAAGGGGAATGCAGACATGAAAAAGAGGTGAAAATCAGGCAGATGGAACTTATCGATGATAATGGAACAACTCTTATATTTCTGGATGAAGAATAATTAATATTTACTGAATTTTGCAGCAAGTGCGGCAAGCTGTTCGGCCATCTCTTCAGGAAGAGGATTGAATTGTGCGAAGTATCCTCTTATCAGTTCAATTTCTTTTAACCACTGTGCCTTATCTACAGAAATAAGTTCTTTTATCGCTTCTTCAACACCATTTAATCCGCTGCAGTCTATGGAGTTTTCAGCAGGGAGATATCCGATGGGAGTTTCTTTCGCAGAAGCCTTTCCGTCGCAGCGGTCGAAAATCCATTTTAGAACCCGTATGTTATCTCCATAACCGGGCCACAGCCATCCCCCTTCATTATTTTTACGAAACCAGTCGACTGCGAATATAAGCGGAAGCTTTGTTTTGTCAGGGGCCTCCTCCCCGATTTTGAGCCAGTGCGCAAAGTAGTCGCCCATATTGTAGCCGCAGAAAGGGAGCATGGCAAAAGGGTCACGCCGGACATTCCCTATACCGGTACTGATAACAGCAGCGGTAATCTCTGAGCCGATAATTGAGCCCATGAACACGCCATGTTTCCAGTCAAAGGACTGGTGAACAAGCGGAACCGTGGTTGAACGGCGTCCGCCGAAGATTATGGCCGAGACGGGCACGCCTTCAGGATTTTCCCACCCGTTATCTATAACAGGGCACTGCGATGCCGGTGCGGTAAAACGCGAATTAGCATGAGCGCACGGTTCACCTGATGCCGGATCGTGTATCTCATTTTTCCAGTTGAGAGTACCCTCGGGCATTTCATACCCTATACCCTCCCACCATATATCTTTATCGGGTGTAAGCCCGACGTTTGTAAAAATTGTGTTTGATTTTATTGAGAACATTGCGTTGGGATTAGTTTCCATTGAAGTGAAGGGAGCAACTCCGAAGAAACCGGATTCGGGATTTACCGCGTATAAACGGCCGTCACTGCCGAACCTCAGCCATGCAATGTCATCACCGACACAGGATACACTCCATCCGGGAATTGCAGGCACAAGCATTGCAAGGTTTGTTTTTCCGCAGGCGCTGGGGAAAGCTGCAGCAAAGTATTTTTTCTCACCCTCCGGGCTGGTGATGCCCATAATAAGCATATGTTCAGCCATCCAGCCCTGGTCACGGGCCATGCTTGAAGCGATCCGGAGAGCAAAGCATTTTTTACCCAGCAGAGCATTCCCTCCATATCCCGAACCGAATGACCAGACTTCGCGGGTTTCGGGGAAATGGGATATATATTTTTCATTTATAGGGGTGCATGGCCAGCTTGTATCTTTTTGGCCCGGCTGCAGAGGTACACCCACGGAATGGATGCACCGGACAAAATCGCCGTTTCCGGGAATGTCGGGAACGGATTTTCCCATGCGTGTCATTATCCTCATGTTGACAACAACATATGGTGAATCTGTGATCTCAACACCTGTCAGTGAAAAAGGGGAACCGAGCGGCCCCATACTGAACGGGATAATGTACATGGTACGGCCCTGCATGCAGCCTCTATATTTTTCGGTGAGTACAGCCCGCATTTCTGATGGTTCCACCCAGTTGTTTGTATGGCCGGCATCTGACTGCTTTTCGCTGCAGATGAATGTCCGTTCCTCAACGCGGGCGACATCTGAAGGATCTGTCCTGAAGTAGTAGCTGCCCGGCCGTTTTGCTTCGTTAAGTTTTATGGCAAAACCGGTTGAAGTCATTTCGTCGAATAGCTTCCGGTTTTCAGAATCGGAACCGTCGCACCAGTGAACATTATCGGGAGTACATAATTCACTCCAGTGGTTTACCCATTGTATCAGTTTCTGATTTTGTACAGTCATAGGTGTAATATAACAGGTAAACATCTTAACGTCAACTGCGGTTTGCAGCAGTATTGAAGGTTCTCCCTGAATTCATGTTGGCTTTGAACCACTTAAAAAACCGGGCTATGGTTTTACTTCAGTGACAGAATTGATTTTATATCTGCATACATACAGAATAAACCAGGATCAGGCAGGCTGTAAAACTCTAGATCATTCCAAGATTCTTTTCTATCAGGAGCTCAAACCTGTTTTTTTCTGAAAACGCGAAGGATGTGTACTGGCTGTACATTTTTATCTCGGCATAGTCGAGGTTGACAGATGAAGGGAAGAACCGGTACCCTTCCACGCTTTCCATCAGGGACGATATTTCACGGCTGACGCTTTCGATATCTCCGCGGCTGAATATTTCAGAGTTGCCCCCATCCGGCAGGGTAAAGCGGTATCCTACTTCTCCCGAGTCGAGAAGATGAAGCGTGAGCGTTACCGGGAAAATTTTCTCGCGGTATTGGGAGATTACTACATTCTTTGAATAATCAAATTCTGTTACTGTGCTTTTCCATGTGGAATCAATTTCAACAGCAAAGGTTTTAATTTTTACGCTGCTCCCTGCAAGGTTTGAACCGGGATTTGCCGCGGCAGCCAGAGAGACAGCGTTTTCCGCAAAGGATATAAGTCCCGCGAGATATTCATTATGGTATTCACTTTTCTTTCTGAACATCATCAGCGATCCCCGCTCGTTTAATACGAAAAAGCGGGAGTATTTACGCCCTTCAATTACGAAAATTTTTATTGAATCATCAGAGTCGTAAGACATGATTTTGGAAAGGTATTCCAGTTCCGGTATCCTGTCATCAATTCTGTTCCTGTTTACAAGGCCGCGGTTGTACGAAATAGTATAAAGCATCTGGTGTTCCGAACTATACTGTGAATGTGAAACGGATAAATTTCCGTCACCGGTTACGGTATTTGAAAAAATAGTAAACCTGTTCGCGATCATTGTTATGAAGCGCTGTTTAACCGGTGTTTTATTTTCAGTGAAAAACTGCAGCAGTTTTTTCAGTGTTGATTTAAGTTTAAGGAATTCTTTTGCCGTATTAAACGGCTCGGATGAAGTGAAATGCAGCGCGTTTGAATCATCCATTCCGGAAATGAGCGCCCCGTTAATTATACCTGTAGCGATAGCAGCTATATCATTCTCATTATGGAAAACCTCAAAGCGAGTTTCGCCCCAGCTGTTATGATAGAGAAAATAAATATCATCAATCTTTTTGGAGTATTTCAGAAAAGGATTTATAATAATGTAGCTCTTCACCGGAAAAGGGTCACGGAGAAAATAACTGTTCTGCAGGTTAAGGCTCTTTATTGAAAACTCGGCCGACAGCTCGGAAATAAGGTCTCTTATATAGTTGGAATCCATATGATAAAATCCCTGTTCTATTTCGAGCCTTGAATAATCTTTCTGGTAAAGGCCGTTAAGGCTTATCCATACAATAAGTGATAAAAGGTGCGGGCTTTTTCTGATCAGAACTTTTACAGCTTTTCCGTTAGTAATAATCCGCTTGTTAAGGTACCAGAATTCGTTACCCTTAATGTCCCGCACGTAATCGAGTGAGAGAAGTTTTTCAGGGGGATACTTCTTGAAGTTAAGGGTATTATCTATTTTTTTATCTTCGGGATTAAAGTGCGAGTATATTTTCCTGTTGATCGCAAGCAGTGATTCCCTGTCAATTGACCCGGCATTGATCTCTGTGCCGAGAGCTGAGAGAATATTCTTATACCCTTTAAGGATCACTTTCTTGGTATTGTTCATCATCTTGTTGGTGGATTCGATATCCCAGTTTTCGAAAT
>DAONFJ010000039.1:0-30536 GCA_035403545.1 Spirochaetota bacterium | reverse complement strand
CGGGCAGGACGCCCGCAGTAAAATTAATAACTAGGGCGCATCACTTTCGCACAACTATTTCTTACCTGAATTGCGCATAGGGAAGAAATAAACATGGCAACACGAAGGAAAATAACGCGTAAGCAACAATCTCTGAAAAAGCCAGCCGGCTGGCTTTTTCAAAACTTTGCGTGCCCTTCAGGATTATCTGGCATAGAACTTTTTGTCCACGCTGCCTTAACCGCGTAAGGCCTTCATCCTTTTCGCTTCCGGTAACTACCGGGCATTCACGCGTTACTTTCATAAAAATTTAATTTAAAGCAGGTCGTATTGAATACTTTTAGTCAAGAATAATACATTTAGACATTCCGATAAGTATCATTATGATCCTTTAACTCCAGCGAGTTCCGTTGAAACTCTCTGATTTTTATCGCAGATTCCTGTATAGAAAATTGAACTTTTGCGCTTACGCCGATCCCCCATTTATTGGTAAGGCCGGCTTTATTATGACATCGTGTCATGTGCCGGCAGGCGTCCGTCGTGTCCGCTCGGGGTTCAGCTTCAGCGCAGACATATTAATCAGGGACAATACCTTTTGTAACACAGTAAACCCCTGCCCGCTTCAAAAACTCACCGATTTTAATCTCGTTGTCGATGCAGAACTTCGCGATCAGTTTGTGTTCCTCCGGTGTCAGGGTTACTGTCGGTCTTTTCAGTCCTTCATATTTATTATCAGTGATCTTTTTCATGTTAGCCTCTTCCGGTTTCTTTCTTTTTCGATTGAGCAACAATGCAGGGATTTATCATAAAAGTCAACTTAACTTTATAACTTGATAACGTGAAAAATATTTGACAGAAAAATAAATACTATATATATGTGTAGTTAAATTTCGGCGATATGGAGGCCACCTATGAATAATCCTTTTTCTGAAAAGGCAAATGAGTTTCAAGTAATCCACACATACACAAGAAAGCAGGCAATCGAAGACTGTGTCCTGGTTGATGTTTCAGAAACTGCAAAGGAAGCTGGTATAAATTTTCCGGTAGCTCTGACTTCTACTGTCTGGGATATCTATGTTGTACCATCTGAAAAACTTGAGGGTTGCGGTCAGTCTGTTTCCGGCCGGCTCTGGGATCTCCTCTGGATGTTCCGCATGAATGCTTTAAAAACCAACTCATCTCTTCTGCTCTTCTCCTGTATCTTTTTGAATGAACATGAAGTGCGTGAAGAGGTAAAGCTTAAAGCCCTCTGCGGTCCCGGTGATAACGCTGAACCGGTAATTACAATAATGCTTCCAATGGAAGATTGACGAATTAAAACACCCCTTCGGGGGTGTGCAGCTTTGTTTAAATATAACTGACTGAATGGTCGGTGTGGAGTTTTAAAAACTTAATATTCTTCTCAGAATTGCTCAGAATCAACTTTAAAAGATTTGGCAAGGGTTAAGGATGGCATATGAAAATTAATGTTTATAGAGGCTTATTTTTTATCCGGCGGCTGAGTCTCCTGAAGCTGCTTTTTTATTTCTTTCAGTTTTTCTATATCATCATGGGTAATATCTTTATCACTGCTGATCGCTTTAGAAATAATACTGATAAGAAGCCCCTTGCTCCAGTTGTCCAGTTTAAGAATGCTCTGTTTTGCCATTTGTTAAGACCTTCTGTTTACTAATTTTGGTAGTACTTTGAAACTCCCCAGGTAACCCACTCTTGCCACAATCATGAAAATTATCTAATCCTTTAATCAAGGTTCAGACAATTTAATTTTTGCAGTTTAAGCCCTGATAGCTCTTTCCTGTTTAATTCTGTAATCAAGAATATGCGGTTCTTTCTCCATAAGCTCAAGAAGTACTTTTGCCGATCCCGTGGGCTGTCTTGATCCCTGCTCCCACTGCCTCACGGAAGATATACTTACATTTAGAAGCCTCGCGAATACCGATTGACTGCAGTTTGATTCTTTTCTTATCTTTTTAATCTTATTTGGTGTTATAGTAATATCGCTGAAAGTTACACCCAGATTTTTAAGCTCCTTCGCTGTGAAGGATGTCTGTACTCCGGAATCCATAAGATCCTGTACGGTGTCTTTAATAGCTTCTTTAAGTTCTTTTATCATTTTATCTCCCCCAGTTCAACAAGGTTACCAAGCTTTATCTGTCTTTTAAGCTCTTCAGTATCAAGACTGGTTAAATCCAAGGCGAGCTTTTTTAAAACTGATAGTTCGCTCTTATCAAGATTATCTTTTTCATTTTTGGCAAATGCGTAAATGAATACGGCTCTCTCATCTTTCTTATATGCAAGCAGTGATCTGTATCCTCCGCTTTTTCCCTCATTCTCTCTCGACACTCTAATCTTATAAAGATTACCCCCGAGATTCGAAACACCCTTGTTCTCTTTCAAATCATCAAGAGCATGTTTAAGGTCGGTATCAGACAGGCTGTTTTTTGAAGCCCATTTATTAAACCATTTTGTCTTTAAATTAAACATAATTGACGCTATATCACAATGTGATACAGTGTCAATTATTATTCTTAAAAAAATCTTAATGAATTATTCAGCGCAATCAAGCGAAGCCAGATACATCTGCGTAATTGCAACGCTTCCGTGTCCCAGGTATCTCTGGGTAGATATAATATCTCTGTTTTCAGAATAATGTTTTACCGCTGCATAATGCCTCAGGTCATGAAGACTGTAGATAGTTTTTATTTTATCTTCAGCATATAGCCTTTTGCAGAATCTTTCAAATCCTTTCTGAATAGAATTAACTTTCAGTTCCCGGAAGGGCTTAGTTTTGTCAAAACCAGACTTCATAAGAATATCCAACGACTCTTCCGAAATTCTCCCTTTGACTAAACTCCCTTTACTCTCTGATTTATATATTCCGCTTTTATCAATGGTGAAAGAGGGAAGGGCACCACACCTTAATCCATGATTTTTTATAACAGAAATCACTGCTATTAAAATCCGTGCCTGTTTTCTTTTCCCGGCAGAACCTTTTCCCTCAGAATTAAGCTCCTCGTAGAGATTCTGAATGATTGTTTCAAGTTCACTGTCATCCGGTATATCTCCGCTTGTTTTAGTTTCAAAAGGACGGGGAGGGCGGCTGCATCCTTTAAAGTAATTCTTGGAAATAATGTCATGCCTCTCAAGAAAAGAGAAGAAGCTCGACACCGCGGCGATCCGTTCACGGATCGAATTATTCATCGAGTACTGTTTTTTTATATAGTTAACATAATCGTCAATATCTATCGAGTTAAGATTAAACAGATTAAGGTTTTTAAGCTCAATCCAGTCAAAGAAAATCTGAAGACTTTTCCCGTAGGTCTCGCGCGTGGCAGCTGAATCAAAACCTCTAAGCCAGCGGTCCTGCAGCGAATCAAGATCAACCTTGCTCATTTTAATTTCTGTTTTAAGTTCATCCTTCAGGCGGTCAACAAGGATCTGTTTAGTAATGTATTCCAGTTCGTTCTCATTCAGTTTATCAAGACTCTTCGAGTCCAGAAATTCAGAAACCTGTTCAATGATCTGCTGCTTTTTGTAGGGGGTAAGTTTCGTCATTTCATGCCTCCAATAATATCGGTTGGTGAGCCTGCCGAACCACGTTTTATATGTCGGAATAACCTTATATTATATGGACATAAATATATACAATAAACTATACCGCGTAGGCCTCGGCGATCCAGATGAAGATACAGGTATGTTTATAATGTCGGTTTGTTTGAGTTCATCCGGATCACACCGGCCACCGCTTGGTACATAGACTCAATATTTGTTGTACCCGGTACTGATTGCCTCGCCACCCCACCTGCTGCCGCAGTAGGCATGGCAGGTTGTGGTTTAACGCTCTTTCCTAATTATATATGCTTATTCAGCATCCTCACTTAATACCTTAATTCCTGATTTATATGATTCTAGGTTGAAACTCTCAGTATATTCATTCCCATTATAAGCTCTTACCCGTACTACCATTTTCTTACCATATAGCATGTCTCTTATTATGGCATTGGTCATACCTTCTATGAGGGCACTGGGGCCATCACACCATGCCTGTGTTTCAACAGGTTCTTCACCGTCAATCCTGTAACTGAAATCACAAAATTCACCATTGTTGAGATATTTTTTTCCGAATACAAATTTAATACTGTCTGCTGTATTGTCTCCGTTTTCATCGTATATTACAATACTGAGATTGCCTTTTATTTTTGTGGTGTAAACGATGGTTAATTTGTCAGTCATTTCGTCTATAGTTTTTGTGATCATCCAAGGTCCACTTGTTTTAGCATCTAGTCCGACAGCGTAAATCAGCAGGACTGTAAATAAAATTATGATTTGTTTCATTTCCCTACTCCTGTTTCATATTTTAGCAATTACAATCTTTTTTGATAATAATGTCTACACATATTACGTTCCGCCTTTGTCACAGCTCCTGCGAAAGGTGTAGGAGCTGCGCCAATCAGCAGAGCTGAACGGCTTCAAACTTGCGGTTTTTCATTTAGCGTTTCCTTTCATCCGGATCACACCGACCACCGCTTGTGCCATAACTTTTTTAATTTGTAATCCCCTGTACTGACTACCCCACCATGCCACCTGCTGGCGCAGTAGGCATGACGGGTGTCAATTTATGCATAATTTTAATGTAACCACTTTCACTGTTAGTTTCTAATAAATGCAAATCACTAAAATTATCTATTGAAAATGATTAAATAATCAGAGGAGGTTATTTGCCCAGATTTGATGGTAAGTCTCATACTAAAGACCAGATTGATAACAGGTCGGTACAAAAGAATCCAAATAATGATGAATTTTATCGTTCTAAAGGGCTATCCCGGGATTCTGTTTCTCTGGAAGATGAAGATAATGATTGTTACGAAGGTAATCAAACATCTACCAGATCACAAAGTGTTTCATTTCAAAGTTCCGGGTCTTCAAATCTCATAGAAAATAAAATCAGGCATTTATCTAAAACAACACGGGGTGGCATTATGCATTTTATTAAACTCAACAAAGGTATATGGCAGCGTACAAATGACGCTTATTATATACAACTTTCTGATGATCTTTATCTTAATGTTAATGCTTTATCTTCTTTTTCTTTCAATAGACTTGAAACGGACATCTCTGGTGTTCAGGGTATTCCGAGAGCTGATAAGCTCGAAAAATGGAAACATTATATTTTTACGATAACGATCTCAGGTATGGAGGATTATTTTAGTTTTATAATTCCAGTAACTGAAGATCAATTAATAAAAAAAATTGAATCATTAATGGATAATGCTGTGTAGGTCTTTTTAGTTCAAGGTTCCGCCTTTGTCACACTTCCTGCGAAAAGGGCAGGAGGTGCGCCAATCAGCAGAGCTGAGCGGCTCCACACTTGCGGTATTTCAGTTAGTGTTTTCGTTCATGGTGCTTAACTGCCTCCACGCTCCCCCGCCCGCCCTTAATTTGTAAAATTTTACCTCCAGGGACGCCGCTTTTATTATCATGGTATAACTTCTTTTATAAATATCGCGTAGCAGCTGCCGACCGCCTACCAGGTTCCGGGGTAAAAGATCCTCTCCACCTGGAAGGCTCGCCCTGCATCATTTCCAGCTAAAGTCCATAATGTCAATGCCGCAGGGCGTCGGCTGCTTATCCATTCCCCCGGCATCCCTTCCGGCAAAATTTATTTTAAACCCCGTATCTCTGGTACTTCCCTATGCCTTTTCCATGAAAAACCTTTTTCTGTCCGCTTCCGCTGATCCCCCGGTAGTTGGTAAGGGGGTTCAGCTACAGCGCACACTTATTCTTCAGGGACAATACCTTTCGTGACACAGTAGACTCCCGCCCGCCGCAGGAACTCCCCGATCTTGATCTCGTTGTCAATACAGAACTTCGCGATTTTCTTATGTTCGTCCAGGGATAGTGTAACGGTGGGCCGCTTCAAATGACTGTACTGGTTATATTTTTTTTTTGTCTCTTTTTCCTTTTTCTTCATTCGCATGCCTCCGGCTCGTTATTGTCTGCTATTCAAAACCGGCCTCCCCTGCCGGTCAATAAATTTTAACGTTTAAACGTCTAAAATATTTGACAAAAATCAATATACTATATATATGTTTAGTATATTGATTTTATGGAGGCTATCATGAGTGAATCATTATTAAACCAGTTTGATGTAATCTACACCTACACGCGAAAGCAGGCCATTGAAGATGGTGTCCTTGTTGATGTATCACAAACAGCAAAAGAGGCAGGTATAAACTTTCCTGTCGCCCTCACCTTTGCTGTATGGGATATGCACGTTGTGCCGTCAGAAAAACTTGAAGACTACGGCCAGTCCATTTCCGGCCGTCTCTGGGATCTCCTCTGGATGTTCCGCCTTAAGGCCATGCGGTCCAACTCATCACTTCTTTACTTCTCCTGCCTCTTTCTCGACGAGAATGAAAAACTTGATGAGGTTAAGTTCAAGGCTCTCTGCGGTCCCGGAGATAACGCCGAGCCTGTCATAACAATCATGTTGCCGGGTGAAGATTAAAAAACAGGTAGCAGCTGCCGTTGATCCGGCAGCTTTTTAGAAGCCTCTCAAACTGCACAGAATCGCTTATACGGGGTTTTATGTCGGTCTTGAAGGAATCAGGATGGCTAAAAATGGCCGTTTTTCTCTTGACATTTGTACATATGTACACAAAATTATTATGTCGCATGAATAAACGTCATTTTTCATATATTTTAAACAATCAAACAGGAGCAATATATGGACAGAGGAATCATAAGCGCAAAGGATGAGCAGTCGCAAACCCTCATCCGCGAAGCGAAAAAGAAAGCCATAGACCAGGGCATGAACTTCTCCGAAGCCATGCTGCAGCTGATACAAAAATGGGTTGATGATGAAGTGAATATCAAGCAGGTCAGCGGGAGGCGTCAATGAAAACTAAATCCATCGCTGTAATAAACCAGAAAGGCGGAAGCGGCAAGTCAACCCTGACAATGCTCATCGCCCTCGCCCTTGCCTCGGATAAAAGCAGGGTGCTTGTAATAGACTGTGATCCGCAGGGGGGCCTTTCTTCGTTCCTCGTTGATCCGGCCGACAATAAGCCTGGTCTTTTTGACTATCTCGGCAAGTTCAAGAAGTTCAAAGAGGTAATATACCCGGTCTCACACGGCGGCATTGAGTTTGATCTCATACCGGCAGATTACAGGCTTGACTCAATCTCCTCCGGACTTGATCCCTTCGCCCTTAAAAGGTCATTAAAGGACATCAAGGATTATGATTACATCGTCCTCGACAATCCTCCCACTGTGCAGGGCATCTCCCGTGCCTCCGCGATCTTCGCCGACAGGATCATAATACCTGCGGAGATTTCAGCACCGGCACTGGGCCCGACTCTCTACACATTGAAGAGCCTTGAAGAGATCGAGAAGCAGGGCCGTGTCCTTCTCATCGGTTACAAGGAACCAAAAGAGAACGGCGGCGGCTATACGGCTGATCTGACCAGGAGATTTAACACAGAACTCGGTTCAGCGATTGCCGGCTCTATTCCGCGGACTGTTGCCACAGCAAAAGCTGTTGCCGATCCTGAAACAGCCTGGACTGACGGTAAAATAGAAAAACTCCTGAAGCCCCTCAGGGACATAGTGGAGGCAATATGAGCCAGAAACAGTTCAAACAGAAATCAATCCGGCCCATCAGCGTAGAGGAGCTGCGGCCCTCACCTGAACTCCTCGAAGTGCAGAGCTTCCTGCCCATCAGCGCAGAGGACAGGGAGAGGCTTAAAAAGGACATAGAGCAGTCCGGTGAAATCCGTGATCCAATAAAGATATATTTCGACAAAGAGGGCAATCCCCTGATCCTCGGCGGGTTCAACCGATGGCACATAGCCCAGGAACTCGGCTGGCAGTTTGCCCCCTGCGAGGTCATGGATGTGGCCCCTAAAGAAAGGCGTGAGCTTGCAATAATGGACAACCTGGCCCGCCGCCACATGACCAGGGAGCAGAAGCAGAAGATCGTTGAGATGTTCTTAAAGAATGACCCCGTACAGTCGGACAGGACCATCGCAAAAAAAACCGGAGCTGATCACAAGACAGTCGGTGTCGTAAGGTCCAAGCTTGAATCAACCGGGGAAATTCCCCAGTTGGAAAAACGGGCTGGTGCTGATGGCAAAATCCGTAAAGCTGAACCTGCGAAACCGGTAAAGCCTGAGAAGAAATCAACCGGGGAAATTCCCCAGTTGGATAAAAAATCCGCTCAGGCAGATAGTCCGGCCAGTCCATCCGTTACTAAACAGGTCAATCCTCTTGAACCTAAGATAAATAAGCTGATAGGGGTCTATGAATCTAATATAAAGCAATTAAATCAAAGAAAAATAGAAAAGGATAAATACCAGGCTCAGGCGAGTATTCTAAGGGTTGTTATATCTGATTTGAAAGAGTTGCTTAAAAAATAGAATTCTATATCAATAATAAATATTAGCCCCGGCTTCGCCGGGGTTTTTTTATCTCTCCACCTCAACGCAGGTGTATTCAATCTCCGCGTAAAGCTGTTCAATTTCTATCAGAATTTCATTCAGCTGCAGTTGCAGCTGGTCGGCCCTGTTCTGCCAGTTCGCAGCCTCAAGCGGATCCTCAATGGATTTTATCATCTGTTTCAGCTTGCCCAGCTGGTCTATTACCAGGTATTTCCGCTCAATCAGTTTTTCAATACTATAGCCCAGGCTCTCCACCCTCCTGGCCGCCTTTCTCTTGATTATTTCCCGCTGCTCCTCAATATCCGCCACATCATAGAACTGACTCAGGGATATGGAGGCCGAAACATAAGTTTCTGTCTCCTCGCTTGTTGCATCATTATACGGGGATCTCCTCGAAACCGAAATCTCCGGCAGAAACCGCAGGGTATCTTTCCACTGGTAAGTGTCAGCGCTGTTGATTCTGGCTTTAGCAGCTGCAACGGTTTTTTTCAGGTCCGCCTGTTCCCTCTCTCTACCGTTAATTTCTTCAGCATACAGGCCGAAACTGTAAATAAAAAGACTTGCCATTAAGATAGAGTATGTTACTTTATTTCTCATAAATACCCCTATGAAGGTGATCACGGATGAAGCCAGTAGTATTGCTCGCACAGGTAAAAGAACTGCAAGGTTATATCAAAGAGATCAAAGACCTTGATAAGGATAATCTCGTAGAAATTAATAAAAAACTCGTTAAAATAATGTCAGAAGTTAATGAAAATCTGGAAAAAATCTGATGAAAATTTTTTGCGTTTTTCATCTCCTTTTGTTCAAAGAAATATTGAACGAAATCACTCTTTTGTTCCAAAAGCCCCCGGAAAGGTATGTATATGTATCATTTGAGTCATGGTTTTATCATGATTATTGTGAAGATTCTGGTTCGTTTTCCGGCCGTAAACCGGGTATAATTTAAGCAGATTAATTACATGGATGTAGATAAAATCTGATGAAACAGCAGGCAAAAAAACTTCCCCTCTTCCTTTCTCAGAAAGAAGTAGAAAATTTGGTCCGCGGAGTACGTAAAGACAGGCATAAACTTGGTCTTTATCTTATGGGCTATGGCGGCCTCAGGGTTTCTGAGATGTGCAGCCTGAAGATTTCAGACATACACCTGCAGAGGGGCTTCATGAAGATTAAGGGCAAAGGAGGAAAGGAGAGGATCGTCCCGATTAACGCAACTCTTCAGAAAATGATCGAAACATACCTCACAAGGTACGGTCATAAATTGAATCCGGACTCCCCTCTTCTTGGTGGTGCCAGAAACTCCTGGCATTATGTTATAAAAAAATACTCCTCTCAAAACCTGGGCAGGACTGACGTTCACTGCCACACACTCCGGCACTCCTTCGCAACGGGGCTTTATGAAAAGGAAGTACCCATTGAACGGATCAGCCAGATCCTCGGCCATTCCAAACTTGACACAACCCTGATATATTCCCGGATCTCCATAGAGCAGAAGAAAGAGGCGGTTATGACCCTTGACGGTCCAAAGGGGAGGCTCTTCACATTAACCAGGAACTTTAAAAAACGAACCGATATAACTGTCCGCAGTGCGGGTACTCTGATCGGCAGGGAAAGGGAACTGGAGCAGATCACCCGCCTGCTGCAGCAGAAGACCTCTGTGATCCTCTCCGGGGTAAAGGGGAGCGGCAAGTCCGCGATCCTCCGGAATATCCCCGACACGGTTTTTGTCGATGAGTACCGGAAGAAACAGACCCTGGTAAAGATAATTCTTTCAGCATCAGCTGGTCCCGACGGTTCCCCCCTCTCCGATGATCCGAAGGTCTATAAAGAAGCCGAAAAGCAACTGAAGAAATTGTCTATTGATGAGCTGCTGAATGAGTTAAAGAATTTTAACAAGGTAATAATCTTCGATGACATCACGGGACTTTCAAAGCTGGACCGCCAGACAGTTTCTAAACTGTCAGAACTAACGCCGGTCCTTGCGGCCAGTTCCAGAAACGCAGACAAAAAACTGTTTAAAACCTTTATCGAAGTGAAGCCCCTGAAGCGACATCATACCAGGCTGATTCTCTCCGAGATGGTCCAGATCACAGACCCCCGGAAGAAGGAGCTCCTCATTGATGATGTTCTTCATCAGGCAGGTGACAATCTCAAAGAAGCTGAATATATCGCCCGGCAGCTCACTATGGGAAAAACCAGTGAAGAGGTTATAACTGACGAAAGGATCAGCAACCAGATATCAATTGCTCCGGTGCTTTTAATTTTTGTGTTGTTTTTTGCAGCTTATGTGCTCAAGTCTTATGCATCTGCAATGGTGGCATTAAGCTATGCCCTGCTCGTTGTATTCAGAATGGTGTTTTATAAATATATATTTATGCCGGCGAGTAAGAAGTGACCGCCTCCACCCATTACGCATTCTCATACCTTTTATGTGCCGCGGCCGGAATGGAACCTCAGACCGGGCTCATAGCCTCACTGTTTGCCCTGCTCCCGGACATAGACCATCCGGAGAGTACCATCGGCAGGTTATTCAGTCCGGTATCAAAAAGCATCCAGCGCAAATATGGACACCGCACAGTGACACACTCAGTCTTTGCAATAATGGCAATGTCAGTCATTCTTGTTCCTTTCCTCATCCTTGCCCCCTCCGGGGGTGCGGGGGCGTTCAGTGCAGGTTTGAAAGGTTTATACTTCGCTGCCCTTCTCGCGTTCTCTTCACACATCTTTATAGACCTGTTCAACAAGTCCGGGGTCCGGCTCTTTGCCCCATTCTCACAGAAAGAATATATATCATTCAGAACACCCTCCCTGCGTATCCTGGTATCATCATGGCAGGAATACATCCTGTTGTTTATAATTGTATTCTTCGCTTTTACAGTCACAGGTGAAGGCTTTTCAATCCACAAGGCAGCCAGGTCCCTGGGGAAGATGCTCTACAAGAACTATGACAATGCCCTCAAGGATTACCAGGAGAACAGCCAGTACCTCTGTATTGCCCATATCGATTACTATGACAGCATAGAACGCCGTAAGGTTGTCGAAGACCTGCAGGTGCTCAACATGTACCCCATGACAGGGGTGTTTCTTCGGAACAATGAAAGGCTTGTAATCGGCAAGGAGAACATCAACGAGATCACCATAGACCGGACCGAAAAGCAGATAGTTTCGCGTCGTATCTCCGGTAGTGATCCGGTTCTCTTGAGTTCGCTTCCTGAAGGAGCTTATATATCCGGAACAATTGATGTTAAGAACTATTTCCCTGAAATTAAATCGAACAACTTCCTGGTTGTAGACCGCAGAACAGACGGTGCAACCTTTACATTGAAGTGCGCTGCACCCTGGGAAATCTCCCGCATCCTTAACCTTCATAACGAAATCGGTACAGAGGTGGAGAAGCTTAAAAAGCAGCTCTGTTCATACCAGATAGACCAGCTGCGAATTGAGGAAGACAGCTTAAAAAAAAGGATTGAAACTTTACGCAATAAGGGATTATACAAAAATTACGGTCCAATCTCAAAGCTCAGAGACCAGCTTAAAAAGGTCCAGTCAAAGATCAGCTCACTCGAAATGAAAGAATCCCTGGGTGGTGATGCAGAAATTCAGGAGAAGATCAACCTGCTTGAAAACGGGTTTCACTTCTGGTTTGACCTGGTGGTTTTTGAGATGTAATAAAACGTAGTATTATAAATAATGAAATTTTATCATTGTTTATAAACAGATACATATGAAAAAATTAAATTTTTAAGGAAATCTAATATGTCGGAAAGCAATAATACTCTTACTAAGAATGCTATTAAGCATTTTATTCTAAAAATTGATTTCAGTCCTCCTGAATTATATAAGAACAGTGTTATTGTTGAACACCTATCAAAGCACTTCGACAGGGTTGAAAAAAGAGAAATTTCGAATATCTCTCTTAAATTTACTCAACAAGAATCAGAAGTTTTAAGAAATATAAGTCACGACTATGTCATGGTTTCTGAAGCTCATTCGGTAAATATAACATTTTCTGATATCCAAAATGCATTTTGGATAGAGAGTAATAAATATACCAATAATTCTATCTATAAAGAGATGTTAGAATTAATTGTTAATGCATTTAAAGAATTATTTCCAACTTCTCAGTCACGACGAATTGGAATGCGTTATGTTAATGAGTTTACTTGTTCAAAAATGACTGATATTCGTAAAATATTTAATCCGGATGTTGCTAATATTATTAAATCAATGTTACGTAATGATTCAATTATGAGAGCTATTGCAGTTGAAGAATATAATTATACTAATTTTAAATCGAGAGTGCAATATGGTATTTCAAATAAATTTTATCCCTCAATCATCAGCACGTATGATTCAATTTTGGATATTGATTGTTTTAATGAAATTATAGCTGATATTGATGATTGGGATAATATTATTAAAGAATTAAATCATTGTGCTTATGGGATCTTCAAAGGTATGCTAAATGAAAAATATATTGAGGATTTAAAATAATGGATGACTATATAAATCCACTGCCTGAGCAAAGTGTTTTTTCTAAAACTCTTGATGTTGCATCTGTTAAACAAAGTACTCCAAAGAGAATAAAAATTGAATATGAGACAACAGGAAAAATTAAAGATTTCAGCAAAAAAACTTCAGAATAATCCTGCAAGAATTTGTCAGGGTGATATTTTTGAAAATATAGATATAATTGAAAGCTATGAAGTTAAAAAAAGTAGTATAGTTCTTGAGAGAATTAATTTTCCATATGTAATTTGTCTTAATCAAGAATGTGATTTAGAAAATGACTTTGATTCACAAAATGAAAATAAAGATTCTCATCTTCTGCATTTAGCAATTGCACCTGCTTTTATTTTTGAACAATATTTAACAGGCAAACATTGGGGGGATATATTTTTTCCTAATAATCCGCAAAAGAGAACTGATACTACAATAAAAAAAATAATGGATAATGAAATTCCACGTTTTCATTATTTAAAATTTCCTGATACCGATTTGCCTGAATTGATAGTTGATTTTAAACATTTTTTTACAATTAATCGTAATACTTTATATACTCAGTTAGATAATCGATTATGTTCGCTTGATGTTTTATTTAAAGAAAAAGTAAGTCAGCGTTTTTCTTATTATATTTCTCGCATTGGACTTCCTGAATATTAATCGATTATAATCAGGTTTTGATTTTGTGCCAACACTATACTACCGCCCTGATGTTTTCACCATCAAAAAAATTCTTGCTAATAAATTTAATTTGTTGATCATTATAAAAAATTTAGTATCAACATAAAAAATGGAATAAACCATGTCCTTTAACGAAAATACTCGTGTAAAAATCCCAGCGATCCTGCATCTCTGCAGGCTGGGTTATAACTATATATCACTCGCCGGTGCAGTCCGCGACGAGTCCACAAATATCTTCACAGAAATATTCTCAAAAAGTATTAAGAAGATAAACGAGGCAGCTGATCTCCAGGATGACGATATTAAAAGGCTGCTTGAAAATATCTCCCTTGCGCTTGATAACGAAGATCTTGGCGAAGCATTTTACACAATGCTTACCTCCACATCATCACCCAAACTCATAGATTTTAAAAATTTTAACAATAATACATTTCATGTCGTAACCGAACTCACATATAAAAACAGCGAAGATGAATTCAGACCCGATATTACACTTTTAATAAACGGTATGCCACTTGCATTCATAGAAGTTAAGAAACCAAATAATCATGAAGGCATTCTGGCTGAAAGGGACCGTATAAACGTCCGTTTTAAGAATAAGAAGTTTAGAAAGTTTATAAATATATCTCAGTTACTGGTCTTTTCAAACAACATGGAGTACGACAATGATCCCATAGAGCCCATACAGGGGGCATTTTACTCGTCAACGTCATACAATCAGGCCAGCTTTAACTATTTTAGGGAAGAGGAGCAGCTGGACCTCTCTTGTATTCTTATACCTGAAAATGACGATATTGAAAACTTCATACTTAAAGATAATAACCTCTCTGCAATTAAGAATTCTCCGGAATTCATAACAAATAAAAATCCACTGTCCCCCACAAACCGCATAATAACCTCACTCTTCAGTCATGAACGTCTGGCCATGATCCTGAAATACTGCATAGCTTATGTACGTGAAACAAAAGGCATTGAGAAGCATATAATGCGCTATCCTCAGTTCTTTGCTACAAAAGCAATAAGAGAAAAACTTGATAGTGGTATCACCAAGGGTATTATCTGGCATACCCAGGGGAGTGGAAAAACCGCCCTCGCCTATTACAATGTAAGTTATCTAACGGATTATTTTCATGGCAGGAATATAGTTCCAAAGTTTTATTTCATCGTTGACCGCCTCGACCTTATGACACAGGCAAAAAGAGAATTTGAAATCAGAGGTTTAACAGTCCATACAGTTGATACAAAAGATGGTCTTTTGAAAAGTTTTAAACTTAAACAGGCAATTCATAATCTTTCCGGCAAACGTGAAATTACTGTAGTCAATATACAAAAGTTCAAAGAGGACAATAACGTAGTACAGCAGGCTGATTACGATATATCTGTCCAGCGTATCTATTTTCTCGATGAAGTTCACCGCAGCTATAAACCAACTGGCAGCTTCCTGGCTAATATGATAAATTCAGATCGTGATGCCATTCTCCTTGGTTTAACTGGCACACCCCTGATTTTAAAAAATAAGCAATATTACGAAACCTTTTCAGACAAAAAAAGTACAAAGACAAAATCCACAGACACATTCGGCAATTATATACACAAATACTATTACAACTCATCAATAGCTGATGGTTATACATTGCGTCTAATCCGTGAGGGTATAGAGACAAACTATAAAATACAGCTTGAGCAGGCATTAAAAGAGATAGAGATACTTAAAGGTGATGCCGAGAAAAAGATAATTTACTCTCATGAAAAATTCGTAGAGCCCATGCTCGATTACATAATCAACGATTTCATAAAAAGTCGTACCCGTTTTGCTGATCATTCAATAGGTGGCATGGTTGTTTGTGACAGCTCTGAACAGGCAGAAAAGCTATTCGAAATATTTATTCACAAATATAATCCTCAGCAGAATACAATAGCAGTTGTTTCTACTGATCACCTTAAACTTGCCTCTCCTGGTGATGAATATAAAGCATATACACAAGACCAGCAGAAAAGTCTCACCGCATCTTTAATACTTCATGACTTCGGTTCAAAAGGTGAAAGAAAGGTAGAGGTAGAAGATTTTAAAGAGGGTAAAATAGATATCCTGTTTGTCTACAGTATGCTACTCACTGGTTTCGATTCTAAAAGATTGAAAAAACTCTACATGGGCCGTGTGATCAGAGACCATAATCTTCTCCAGACCCTTACCCGTGTCAATCGACCATACAGGGACTTCAGGTACGGTTATGTTGTAGATTTCGCCGATATCCGCAAAGAGTTTGATTCAACAAACAAGGCATATTTTGACGAGCTTCAGGAAGAACTTGGCGATGAAATGGGTACATATTCCAATCTCTTTAAGACTCCTGAAGAAATCGAAGCAGAGATCCTCGATATAAAAGAGAAGCTCTTCCATTTTGATATAACAAATGCAGAAATATTCTCACAGCAGATAAGTGAAATTAAGGATCGCAAACAGGTACTTGAAATTAAGAAAGCCCTTGAAAACGCCCGGAACCTTTATAACATAATTCGTTACTTTGGTCATTTTGAACTACTCGAAAAAACAGACTTTAAAAAGCTAAACCAGCTCTACAATGTAACAGCAAGTTATCTTGATAATCTTAACCTCCATGAAGCAATAGCAAACAATGTTGATACTACCAACCTGCTTAATGTGGCTCTGGAAAATATCCTCTTCATGTTTCGTAAGGTATCGGAAGAGGAGCTAATAATAGCAGACCAGCTTAAGGACATACTTCGTAAAACGCGTGAAGCGTTAGCTGGTAATTTCGATCAGAAGGACCCGCACTTTGTATCTCTCTATGAAGAGCTTAAACGTCTTTTTAATAAAAAGAATCTTGATGAAATATCACAGGAAGAAATGAAGCAGAACATCGAATCGCTGCAGCAGATATTTGATAAAGTATCAGAATTAAACCGTAAGAACAACCTTCTCCGGGCAAAGTATGAAAATGATGCCAAGTATGCACGCGTACACAAAAGGATTCTTGAAAAAGGCAGTATAACTAAAAAAGAGAGTGCTATTTTTGAAACACTTATGAACATTAAGAAGCTCACAGATGACAGCGTTCTCAGTAATATTAAAATGCTTGAAAATGAAAGCTATTTCACTAACCTGCTCATGCCTCATGTAATTGATGAATTCAGTAAACTCAAGGTTGATCTTGAACCCGATTCAGCAAGATTCATCAACTCATGCGTGGCAAAAGAATATATGAATGAATTTCAGGGAGTAAATACGTGGTAACACAGGATTTTACAGCCAGTACAAAGAAACTTATTGATGACCTCAAGGGCGTATGTGCAAACTATGGTCTGGGGAATGACGGAAATGAATTTAAAATAATAACCCAGGTTTTCCTGTATAAATTCATGAATGACAAGTTTAGTCATGAAGTTAAACAGCTTGATTCAAATCTTAAAAACTCTCCCAATTGGGAACAGGATATAGCAGTCTATACAGATAAAAAATACGAAATGCTTCTCCTTCGCATGGGCCCTGACAGTGCCAAATTAAAAAGGGAACATTTTTTATCATTTCTCCATAATAACCAGAATAGTGAAGAGTTTGCCAAACTCTTCGATGATACACTTCGAGATATAGCAATATTTAACAATGATATATTTTCCGTAAAAACCGGTTCAGGCGTAAAGGTTACACTCTTTGATGAGCTTAGCCAGTTTATCGCCGACAAGTCCCAGCGTGATAACTTCTGCCGGGCATTGATTAACCCACTTGTGAATTTCAGCTTTGAAAAAATCTTTCATCAGAAATTCGATTTCTTCTCAACAATATTTGAATACCTGATTAGCGATTATAACAAAGACGGCGGTGGGAAATATGCAGAGTATTATACCCCTCATGCCGTGTCTAAAATAATGGCGTCTATTCTTGTCGATAAGCCTGTGAAGAATGTCACTTGCTACGATCCTGCGGCAGGTTCTGGTACACTGCTTATGAACCTTGCTCATGCCATAGGTGAGAAAAATTGTACAATATATTCCCAGGATATATCCCAGAAGTCCTCCAGCATGCTTCGTCTTAACCTTATACTGAATAATCTTGTCCATTCAATACAGAATATTATTCAGGGAAATACTCTTAAAGACCCCTATCATAAAAAGGGTGATAAACTTGCAACATTTGATTACATTGTTTCAAATCCGCCATTCAAGCTCGATTTCAGCGACTGGCGAAATGACCTTGATACAAAGCAGAACAACGAAAGGTTCTTTGCGGGCATTCCAAAAATACCAGCAAAGGATAAAGATAAGATGGCAATTTATCTACTTTTTATTCAGCATATCATGTATTCTCTTTCAGATAAGGGGAAAGCAGCAGTTGTTGTTCCCACCGGGTTTATTACAGCACAGAGCGGTATAGAAAAGAATATTCGTGAAAAGCTGGTTGATCAAAAGATGCTTCGTGGCGTGGTTTCGATGCCCAGCAATATATTTGCCACAACAGGTACAAACGTATCGGTACTCTTTCTTGATAAGTCAAATATCAAAGGTGATATAGTTCTCATGGATGCATCTAAGCTTGGAACAACTATTAAGGATGGTAAAAACCAGAAAACCCTGCTCTCCTTTGATGAGGAAGAACTCATTGTTAAGACTTTTAATGAGCATAAGGCGGTTGAAGATTTTACTGTTGTTGTATCCTATGAACAAATCAAAGAGAAAAATTATTCACTAAGTGCTGGTCAGTATTTTGATGTGAAGATTGAATATGTGGATATTTCACCGGAAGAGTTTGAAGCAATAATGAAAGGTTTTGAAGATAACCTAAATCAGCTTTTTACCGAAAGCAGGGCATTGGAAACCGATATTAAAAATAATCTACAAGGTTTAAAGTATGAATAATTGGCAACAACAGAAATTAGGTAATGTTGCGGATGTTATATTAAGCAATGTTGACAAAAAAACGGATGAAAACGAAAGAACTATTCGTCTGTGTAATTACACTGATGTTTATAAAAACTCGTTCATCAATATTAAAAAATCCAAAAATTTTATGATAGCTTCTTGCAACGAAAATGAGTATGATAAATTCCTTTTAAGAAAAGGTCAGGTTGCAATTACAAAAGATAGTGAAACACCAGATGATATAGGTGTTTCAACATACATTACGGATGATTTTGAAGATGTTGTATTAGGTTATCACTTATCATTAATAACGCCCTATATGGATAAGCTGAATGGCAGATTTTTATATTATTGGTTAAATACCAGACAATCAAAAAGATATTTTGAAAACAATGCTGGTGGGAGTGGACAACGGTGCACCCTGACTTTAGATTGTATAAAATCAATCCCCTTACATCTTCCAAACCCCCAAACCCAGCAACGCATTGCCGCTGTCCTCTCCTCTCTCGACGCAAAAATTGAACTCAACAATCACATCAATGCCGAGTTGGAAGCTATGGCAAAAACTCTTTACGACTACTGGTTTGTGCAGTTTGACTTTCCCGATAAAAACGGCAAACCTTATAAGTCTAGCGGTGGTAAGTTAGTATGGAATAACGAGTTAAAGCGGGAAATTCCGGAGGGTTGGGAGGTTGAAAGCATAGAACAATGCTGTGATATTATTGATTGTCTTCACTCAAAAAAGCCTGATTACAATTTTGAAAATGATTATTCATACTTGTTACAATTGGAAAATCTTTTAAACAATGGTTTAATTGATATTTCATATAAATACTATGTTTCATATGATGATTATAAAAAATGGACTTCCAAAATTGAAGTTAGAGAAAATGATATTTTAATTACTAATGCTGGTCGTGTTGCTGCAACTGTTCAAGTGCCAAAGGAAATTATAACTGGTATAGGACGTAATATTACCGCGATAAGACCTACTAAAATCAAACCTACATATTTATTTTTATCTTTTCGTGGTATTGACATGTTAAGACAGATTAAGTGGAATACTGATTCTGGTGCTTTTTTTTCAAGTTTTAATGTAAAAGGAATAAAGAATTTATTTGTTTTAAAACCCCAAGTTAATATTGAAGATAATTTCGAACTATTAGTTTATTCTCTTAGAAGAAAAAGAGAATTACTACAAAATGAAAATCAAGTTTTAGCACAAATCCGCGACTGGCTCCTCCCTATGCTTATGAATGGTCAGGTTAAGGTAATGTAGACGACATTACTATAAAATTATATTATTAATAGGATTAACTAATGGAAGCAGGTAAACGCCGAATAACCGACATCTTTACACAAACAAGAATTCTCGAAATACCTTTCTTTCAAAGAAGCTATGTCTGGGACGAGCCGAATTGGGATCGTTTTATCGAAGACATGATAAATGTTAGTCAGTACCGTAAAGATTATTTTATGGGTTCGGTAATTCTTAAACAACTTAATCAGCCTAGCAATAATGGAATTGGTGATTGGCGTATTGTAGTAGATGGCCAGCAGCGTCTGACAACGATAATTCTTCTTTTTAAATTATTGCATGAATTAAATCCGGAAAACGATTTCCAACGTCTATTTTATAATATAAAAAAAGAACTCTCATTCAAGCATAACCATTCAGATATAAGGATATTTGAGACTATACTTCAAAATGAATTAAATGATGATCTGCTTGCCGAATTTCAAAACCATAATATTCTTAAATGTTATCAGTATTTTCAGAAATATATCGACGATATTCAAAAAATAGATTATGGTGCCTTATTGACTTGTCTGTATTTTGTCGGTATAGACCTTTCACCAGGTGAAGATGAACAGCAGATTTTTGATACAATTAACTCTCTTGGTGTATATCTGACAACTGCTGAACTGCTAAAGAACTATCTGTTTAGTCGATCAGAAATTGATTATTTTAATACAACATGGAAACAGACTTTTGAGAAAGATGAATCAATTCGCGAGTACTGGGAGCAGGATCTGACTTCGGGCCGCAGGGATCGTATGACTATCGATCTGTTTCTTCAATCATTTCTTCTAATAAAAAGTAAAGCGAATACAAAGTATGCAGGCATTGAAAGTCTTTTTAGTAACTACAAGAAATATCTTGATGAAGGCTCTATTGACCAGAAAGAATTTATTAAGGGAATGATGACCTATGCAGAAATCTTTCGTTTAAACATTGATCCAGAATGTGTAAACGAAGACATAGAACGTACAAGTGCGATTAACAGACTTGGAGTGATTATATTTGGTTTAGATACAACCACGGTTGTACCATACATTCTGTACGTTTTAAATAATGTTTCAAATAAAGAAGAACAACATGCGATTTTCTCTTATCTCGAATCGTATTTGATGCGCAGGCTTATTTGCAAAGATACAACTAAAAACTATAACAATTTTTTCTCAAGCCTGATCCGAAATGAAATAAATACAAAAAATAAATTGATGAAGCAGATATCTTCTTCTGAAGAAAATACAACACGAATGCCGGTTGATGAAGATTTGAAAAATGCTTTCAATGATAGTGTGTTAAGTAACCAGCAGGCTAAAACAGTTTTGTATATGATTGAATTAAGTATTCGTTCTCATAAGGATGCAACAACTCTTCTGCCTTATAATAGATATTCCCTTGAGCATCTTCTACCAAAAAAATGGCGAAACAATTGGAAGGATGTTAAAAATGGTGATGATGCAGATTATCGTGATAAAATAAAACTTAAATTGGGTAATCTTGCGATAATACCACAAAAACTTAACTCGTCTCTTAGCGATGCAAAATGGAAGACTAAAGTGTCCGAAAAAGGTTTAAAAGCTCATAGCTCCGGGATTAAAACACTCGAAAAATATCTTGAACTTGAATTTTGGAATGAAACACAAATTATCAAACGTGGTAAAGATTTATGTACCCATGCATTGAAGATTTGGCCTTTATAGTTATATAAACGACTGTAATAATCGGTATGGATTTTTGATTTTAATACAGGTTGAATAATGACCCTCACAAAAGAATACAGCAGCTGGTTCACAGAACTAAAGCAGAAGATAAATAAAGCCAGGCACAAAACTGCTCTGTCAATTAATTCTGCTCTCATCGAACTTTACTGGGAACTTGGCAAAGATATAGCCCTTTCAGAATCAACTGCCTCATGGGGCAGCGGTTTTATTGACCGTCTCTCCCGTGATCTTACTCTTGAATACCCTGACATGAAAGGTTTCTCCCGCCGCAATCTTTATTCAATAAGACAGTTCTATCTTTTTTATTCTGCAGAATCATCAATTGTGCCACAGGCTGCGGCACAAATTCCCTGGGGCCATAACCGGCTCATAATCAGCAAAGTAAAAGATATTCAGGAAGCTCTGTTTTATGCAAATTCAACAATTGAAAACGGCTGGTCCAGGGATGATCTTGAAGGTCAGATAATAAAAGGTCTTTACGGCCGTAAAGGTAAATCAATCACAAACTTTGATACAACACTCCCGGCCATACAGTCAAAACTTGCGGTTGAGATATTGAAAGATCCATATAATTTTGACTTTCTCGGTTTAGGTGATGATGCTCAGGAACGCCAGGTAGAACTTGAGCTTATGCACCGGATCACAGATTTTATGCTCGAACTCGGAAAAGGCTTCGCCTTCGTTGGCCGTCAATATCAATTGTTAGTCAGTGATAATGAATACTTTATCGACCTTCTGTTTTATCACCTTGATCTCAGATGCTATGTTGTAATAGAACTCAAATCCGGTAAGTTCAAACCGGAGTATGCCGGCAAATTGAACTTCTATCTCTCCGCAATTGACAGCCAGGTTAAACGTCCGGAAGACAACCCATCAATCGGAATAATACTTTGTAGATTAAAAGACAGAATCGAAGCAGAATATTCATTGCGGGATATAAATAAACCTATTGGTATCAGTGATTACATCCTTACTCAGGCCATACCTGCAGAAATGATAAACCGATTACCTACAGTTGAAGAACTCGAAGAAGAACTCTTTGAAAAGATTTCAGATATTGAACAATCAGAGTGAACAGTTTGAAACTTTTTTTCGCTCCACAAATTTTCTTCGTCACTTCCCTCCCCTTTCCGTCATTTACATTATGACAAGCCATGCTCTAAAATAGACTCTATATTAATTAATACACCTTCTAATGTGACATAAAAAAAGTGTTGATTAATTTTTTATAGTATTTTACTATACCAATTAATACTTAAAGCTCTTTTTTATCTCATGCGGGTTCACTTTTTGCCGATGTTTTAGAGTGTAATATTTTAAACGGTTCGGCAAAATAAAAAGGCCTGAAGCTGGAACTTCAGGCCCGATGTTCAGGGTGTTACCCCGAATTGACTAATTAACTTGTTGGATAGAACATACTATCCCCGCTCTATTTTTGTCAATTCTAAAAACACCCTAAAATGTAAAATTATAATAAAGAGGGTGTTCTATCTATGAATGAATTCCGTTTATCCTTCACGCTTTTTTTTTGCAAACACCGGTTTGGTGAAACACAATCGCAATTAATCACTAACAGCTGACACGAGTCACCGGAACAAAGCCAGTGATCCGCGTAAGCCGGAACATCATTAAACTCGTCAGGCGTCTGGGGAGTGACCTTGAGGACTATCGCTACTACTGCATAGCCAGGCATCACTATTCCCTGCGCTCAGGGATCTTCTCCCTTGACGAGTTCTGTGACCTGCTTCACGCGGAATACGACTATGCGTCACTTCACCGCAGGCCGGGCAATGACCGTAAAAAGTTCAAAGCCCGCCTTGTGGCAATCATTAATGAATCAGTATTATTCTCAGAACTCCTGGACGGCCGCTACAAGGCCAATTCCGAAAAGGGGTTGCTCTCCAGGTACAACAAGGGTAACAACCGGTCCAACTGGTACGAGATCCCTGACAAAGCAATATTATCATCAAAAAAACAGTTCTTTGACTTCTGTGTAGGCTCACTCCTTGCAGGCGGCCGCTTCCAGGCCAACAAAAAGACCGCACAGTTCTGCGGGGTCACGGTCCGCCGCATCCAGTACGCAACGTCAAGGAACAACAAAAACAGCTTATTCATTAAACGATATAATTTTCTGGAGGACTTCACCGGCACTTATGAAGATGTCGAGAAGTTCCGCGCTATACTATTCAATGCGCATGGAATAACATCCCCACTCCCCCGGAAGCATAAAAGGGAATGGGTGATGAGGCTAAACGCACCCAATACTTACAGGGCAAACACGTTGTGCGGGGTTAAAGGGGACAGGGCACAACCACTGAAGGCTGACGTAAGGAAAGAGGGCTGCTGGTTTATTCCTGCAGTAGAATACAATAAGCAGCTGAACCTTTTCGAGACCGAAGACAAGCGCTGGTTTTTCAATGACAGGCTCTACACGCTTGACCGATACGTTCAGGACAACAGCAAGTACCTGTCATGAATATAGTTGTATTTTTTATCTTATTGTTTTTAATCACCCTAAGGGGTATTCGGCCTATCCGTTCCGGCATGTCCGGCGGCTGTTCACGGTCAAATCGTGTTACCGGCATTACGGCCGTGTGTTACGGGTTAACAGGCCCTTTGTGTTTTAAATCTGGGGGATGATACCGGCAAAGTGTCCGCAGGGCAGCTGGTACCCGGCGGGCGGCAGCCCCGCCCTCCCTGGTCTTATCTGATGTGGGTTTAATTTTATGTCGGCCTCTGTGCTGCTTCTCCTTGCCATGGATTGCGGCACATCCCGGGGCGGAGTACGCCATCCCCTCCGCCCCGGATTTTTAAATTAAGGAGCGTATTTATGCGTTTTAAATTGTTTTTAATAGCCCTTTTCGTCTCTTTTACGGCCTCAGCAGCACCTGAAAAGGCCACAGTGACAAAAATAGTCGATGGAGACACCATCTACGTAAATCAAAACGGAAATACCCTGAAGGTGCGTTTAATAGGCATAGATACGCCCGAAAGCAGGTACAACAGCAAGGCAGAACGTGATTCTGACCGTTCCGGTGAGGATCTCAAGGCCATACTCGCCCAGGGTAAACGGGCAACGGCATATTTAAAGTCGATCCTCCGCAAAGGTGATTCAGTTACCCTTGAATATGATCTCCAGCAGTATGATAAATACGGCCGGACCCTGGCATACGTCTATCTGTCAGATGGTCGAATGGTTAATGAGCTTATAATTGCCTCCGGTTACGCCTCCCCCATGACAATCCCGCCAAACATAAAATACAAAGACCGCTTTTTGCAGGCCTACCAGGCAGCCCGCGCAAAGAAACTCGGACTCTGGTCGGAGGAATAACCATGGAATTCCCATTAAACCAGCAGGAGCTAAACCCTGAATATGTGACAAATGTACTCGAATCAAAGTCTATAAAAATGATTTCCGCTTATGCTGTTTTTCAGAAGAACTCTGCCCGCCTGGTAAAATCATTTAAGCTACAGATTAATACCTATGGATCGATTAACCTCATTCCTGCCCCTGTTCTTCAAAAATATCATGATGCATTTAGCAAACTCTTCAATCATTTTAAGACATTACGGGCTGATCTAGACAGACAGATGAACGAAAACACTAAACATTTAGAAGAGCTGGATGATTCAGGAGCTGAAGATTCCTTCATTTATAAGTTATACCGTAAAAAACAGGGCCGCCTGCAGCAGAAGATAGAGTATTATGACAGTATTTATGTTTTATATGTTGCTGTGATATTCGTTGTTGAACAGGAAATATAAAATTTTTAAAAGCATGCATACCTTCACAAACGTATAGGTCACTGTGTGTCATACCCTCTATGTTATTCTGAATTAACATATAAAATCAAAGGGATGGGCTTATGAAGAAAGTATCAGTTATATTTATGTTCGTTTTTCTTATCGGTTGCGGTGCGTCCATGATCGGCGGTCTCCGTGGTGACTATTATGAAGGCAGGATCGGTCAGTCTGTAGATGAATTTGAAGGTTATTCGGCTACATTCGTTAATCTTGCCATGCCCTCTTTTTCATATATGGCAGAAATGGCTCTGCGTTTTGAAAAGGTGGCTCAAAAGAATAAACCTACAATTTATGTTATGAGTTCTTATCTTTATCAAAATGACTGGTTATTTGTAAAAAAACTTAAAATTAAACTTGATGATAAAATGTATGAATTCGATTCAGTAAAAGATTCAAGAAATGTCTTGAATGGTGGTTATATCGAAGAGCTGAATTATTATGCTATAGGCCGTAATTTTATAGAAAAAATGGCAAATGCAGGAACTGTATCAATAAGGCTTGTCGGTAAAGATTATTATATGGAGATGAATTATGAATCCAGGCATAAGTCTTTATTACAGGATTTCTTAACTCAGACAAAATAACCAGATGCAAAAAAGCCCTGCGGTAAGTGCCCCGGGGCTTTTATTAAAACTCAATCTTTCCTCTCGCACAGCCTCACGATTAACCTCCAGCAGCAGAAATTTAAACTGTACCCGCACCTCCGATAAGTGGCATTATGCCGCCACGCCCTGGACTTAAACATCGCATTGATAATTTTTTATGTGTGGAACTTGCCTCAGTAATAATACTTGCGGCATCAGGGCGGGGTACCCTCGCCTACAGCCAATTAACACCCGGTTCAGCGTCCGTGCTTCACCGGCCGCTCACTCTTCCTCCGTTCGCTGTGTTAATTGGCTTCCGGTCTCGGCGAACATAATGCAACTTATCGAAAGTGCGTAACTTGTTGTGAATGAGAACTTTAACCGCCCCGGTCGCGAGGTGGTGCTATCTTTAACTGTTTCTTGAAAACTTATTCTGGCAGAAAACTTCTTTTTAACTCCCCGTACAAACAAATCCCGCTTCGCCCGCATCAGCCACATCCACAACTCATTCCGGCTGACGAAATAACCGTAAGTTCCTGCGGCTGCTGCGACCTCCAATTTTGCTTTTTTAAACAATGCATATTCCAGCTTGTAATAGTCGTGCCGGGTGACTTTTAGTTTTTTACATAAAACTACAGCGGAGACCGCTACGACCGGGATTTTCTGTAATTGTATATTTTCATACCCGGTTTGTGAGCCTGCCGAACCACGGACGTATCGCCCACCTCTATTTTATAAAAAAACCGGTTTAATCGTGCCGTATAACTTTTTTACTTCTTATCGCATTTTTATCAAAAATTTTTCATCAAAATCATAATTCCATCGTATTACTAATATGTACTACCAATCTCTATGTGAAGAAAAACCAGTTTACAAACCGGCTCTTGAAAGATGGAACCAATACAAATCGATCTGGATAAAGCACTGGCCGGAATTTGAAAAAATATATCCTTCCCGGTTTGAAAAACATTACGGTCCGCTCGATGAAGATAAAGTCGAAGAGGTTAAAAAACTTGTTCAATGCGGCGAGTTTAAAAATGGATTTCAGCGGCATATCTGCCCCGATTGCGGATTAACTTTAATTGTGCCGTTTACCTGCAAGTCAAGGCTGTGCCTCTCCTGCGCACGTAAACGCCTCTTCGGCTGGTCTTTTAACTTATCCTGCATAATGAATACAAACTTAAAGCATAATCACGTTACATTTACAATTCCGGGAACATTATCGCATATACTCTTTGAAAGAAAATATCAACCGGAGCAGATGATCACAATAGCTGCTAATGTATTTAGAAATATGCTTATATCATCAGCAAAGCTGAAAGGTAAAGAGTTCCAGCCGGGAATCCTTGCAACATTGCATAAAAGCGGGAATGGGCTCAATTCGAACCCACATGTTCATCTTATTGGTACACGGGAAATTATTGATACCAAAACCGGAGAGATAATTGAGAATGTTTACATGCCGTATAAAAAGATACGGCATGTATGGAAGATAGCTTTTTTAAATCATCTGGTAAAACAGAATATACTCACAACAGAGGAATCTACTGCGTTAAACAACAAATTTGCAAATGGCTTCCACGTTTTTTTCCAACCGATAGAAGGCGATGCAAATGAAGTCTTATTCAGAACGGCAGAATATATCGCTACCGGATATTTTCATAACAGTCAAATCACCGCAGTTGATCATGTTAAGAAAACAGTTACTTTCAAATATAAAAGCTGGGTTGATCGGGGAACGCGAGAGAAAAGTTTTAAGACTCGAACCATGGATCTTTATTCCTTCATGGGGCGTATGCTGTTTTTCCTTCCGGAAAAGAATAGAAAAATGATCCGGTATTATGGCATCTATGCTCACAAGCTCGATGAGAAAATAAAAAAAATTGGAACGCGTACCTGGGCGAAAGCTATAGAAAATTCATTTCAAAAGAACCCGGAAGTCTGCCCCGATTGTTTAAAATATATGATTAAAGATACAGTGTATTCATTCCGTGCGGATAACGCGATGAAGATGCTCATTAAAACTCATTCTATAATTGGCGGGTATTTTAAGCCAAATTTAAAACAGGTTAGATCGCCTTGAAAAATTTTCAAATTTTAGAAGAGATAAAGTTCTTGACTTATTTTTTTGAATGGCTGTCAGTATAACAATCATAGGAAAAGCTGTTTTTTTAACATTTGCGCGAAGCGCAAAATTTAATTTAAAGCAGGTCGTATTGAATACTTTTAGTCAAGAATAATACATTTAGACATTCCGATAAGTATCATTATGATCCTTTAACCACAGAGAGCTGAGTCGAAACTCTCTGTGAGTTATCGAAAATTCCTATATAGAAAAGATTTTTTCGCAGCTTGCCTATACCCACCTGTTACACAAAGTCATCACCAACTCCAGCGCAATTTTAAAATGTTCGCGAAACGACGTGCCTGAGCATTGCATATAACGTTTTGCTTATGCGACGTTTGCCACGGAAAGCAAAACGTTTTTGATACTAATTATTTATTACACCTATTAAATTCATGCTATAATAAGTTAGCAAATGTGCCGCCAGGCCAAGCGAGTCTTTTCGCGAGCGCAGCGAATAAGCTTTGTTATGCGCAGTAGGCTAAAATACAGTTGATAATATCAGATTGAAGCCACGGATGGCGGAAATCTGGAAAAAATTTCATAACTAATTTAAAGAACTACATAGATATCTGCTGAAACACATCATTAAGATAAACTTTTGGGGTTTTGGTTTTTAATAGTTCCCTATGTATATATTTATTTCCATCAAGTTCAGATTTCTCAAATATATACACTAAATATTCAATGTTTTTTTCTTTTTCACACGAGTAAAGATAACTTTGCTTTGTTAAAATTAGGTACAAAAAATCAAATTCAATATTGTTTCCAATATAGATATTTGTACCCTTTTTACTATTATTTAATTTAATTTGAATTTTTTTATTATTTGTATCATATCCATCAAATCCCTGTTCTCTCTGATTGTCGTTTAACCGGATATTAAAAAGTAATTTACAGATTTTTTCTCCGATATCACCCAGATATTTAGTACTCCTTAATATTTTATTATTTTCAAGTTTTTTAGTTAGATCAAAGAATTCTTTAATTAATAATAATTTTTCATCCATATTATTTATGTAACCACCAGTTTAGATTAATAATTTTTCTTTCTCCAAAAATCAGAATACAATTGTTTTTTTTCAGTTTCATCATATAATGTTACTCTGATTTTTGGACACATTGGATATTTTACTTTATATGTATTAATAATTTTTAATGCAAGATCTGATAGCTGCTGTTTGTTAAGATTTTTATCAAAAACTTTGACATATAAATCAAAATCTTCTTTAAAATTTTTTACTATTGGACCACGCTCTTCTTCAGTAACTCTACCAGAACCTTTGAATGAAAAAATTTCATAATTAATTTCATTCTTCAAACTAGAATCTGTTGAAGTCGTAGAATCTTGCTCATTACCGCAAGCAATGAGTGTAACTAAAATAAGAAATAAAAATATTTTTTTCATATTAACCTCTTTTAAGTTTATTTATAATATAAAGTAAATTATTTTTGTCATTAATTCGTAACTTACTTTTTAAATGCGATACTATTTATTAAAATCCGTCGCACGGAAGCGACGAAAAATTTTTAGCCTATTGCGCATAACGTCTTGCTTATGCGACGTTTGCGATTATAATTAACAGTTTTGTATGATATATGTTTTATTAAATCAAGAAGTTTTTAATACTTGAAGGTAGCAAATGTGGCGCAGCCCGAACGACCGCCAGGGAGTGAAGCGCATAAGCTTTGTTGTACGAAGGCGGTGAACCTCGAAAAAAGTAATTATAAAAATATAGAAGATTTTATCAATAAAATAAAGTTTTTCAGATTGTGCTCGTTAAAAGAGGTTGACAATTTTAAAAAAATTTCTAATAAATCCTTTATAATTGATTTGTTTTAGTATAAGTATTATTTAAGCTTATAAATAATTATGTATCCATATTTAATCAAATTTCAATCTAAATAAATACTTCTAATAATTTCGTTATTTTAATCTATCAATGAGGGCTATAAAAATGACTACAGATAAATTTAAAATTAATATTTTTGCACGAATAGATATCATTATAGAATTATTATTTCCTATAGTATTAGTTGGGATTTTGTTTTGGCCATCACGAGGTAGTTACTTATTTTTCAATTCTCTATACAATTCAGATAAACATATTAATCTATTTTTATTAATTGGAGCATTGAGTATTTGGTTTATAAGTTCTCTTTTCAATTTTCTTCGTTGGCTGACATATTCCGTTGAAGTATCTTCAGAAAATATTAAAATTAGTAATATTATATTAAAAAGTGAAGAAAGAATAAAGTGGGATGATATTACAGAAATATATGCAAATACAAAAGCACCTGATCTCTTTATTGCAAAAATCCGTCTTAAAAAGTATATCGAAATAAAAACAAAAGATGGAAAAATAATTAAAATTCCTAATTTTACTAGTAGATATATGGATTTACTAGTAAAATTTAGAGAATATTTTCCAAACATTAAAGTTGCATAAAAGAAATAGATTCACCGCTTTCGTACAACGTTTTGCTTATGCGAAGTCGCGGCAGTCTTTTCGCCGCGATTTGGCGTAG
>DAONFJ010000038.1:20410-30818 GCA_035403545.1 Spirochaetota bacterium | reverse complement strand
ACCCAAATATATCTTAATTTTCAACCACAATTTCATTTGTGGCTTTTCGGACAACTCTTTATTATCCGAAAAATCTTGCGTAATATCTTATTAAAGAGATATTATGCGCAAGAAATTTGATCCAGTAAAATGTATCCTACACCCTCCGGAAAGTACAAACAACTCTATTTTTTATAAAAATAACAAATATTTTAATTTTTCTATTTTAAAAGAAAAATTTTACTTTATTTCCGGTTTTCATCGTACCCGTAATAAACAACAGAAGTGTACATTATGGCAAAAGTAAAATTACCTTCATTCATTGCTGAATCTAACGGAAGAATAGGAGATGTGATATTTTATATTAGCAAGATGGTGCTGTGCATGAGAACTTATGTGTCACCTGTTAATCCCGATACTGAAAAACAGAGGGTGACCCGCAATTCTTTTAAAGATGCTGTTAAGGCGTGGCAGACACTCTCTATCGATGAGAAAAATCTCTACAGAAAGCGTGCGGATGATCTTGAACTTGGAATGACCGGTTATAACCTTTTTATTTCAGATTATCTCAATCAGTCCGGTGAAATCAACCCTTAGAGGTAGTGTATGGCAGCCTGTGAATACGCTTTCTCTACGTATTTACTCCGTACTCTCTCCGTATCCTATCCGTTAACGGTATAAAATAATACGCTTTAAGTACATTAAGGGAGTATTAATAACCGGGAAGTACTTAAATTGAACTCCCGGGTGTAAATTTTCTCTCCGGATTGTAACGATTTGCCCCCTTTTGGAGATTCGGAGACTGCTCCCTGTATACTAAAAGTAAAAAGCCTTCCCATCTTTCATGGGGAAGGTGCCCACAGGGCGGATGGGGGGCTGTGGGTATTGATTTTCCGGTTGCTTAGTGACCGGAAAATCCTGCCACTACTAAGAAAATATCACCATAAATCCTCTCCCTATACAGAAAATGATCCTGTAATGCATTTTCACATGATTCGTATTAGATTCGTGTATGATCCGTATATACTTCGTATATGCTTCGACAGCCGGCTAAAATGCTGAATTGTATAATAACTAAGATTAAATTAAAAATTTCTGTCATAATACAAGGTCGACTTTAAAAGTGCCGGCAGTCATCAGCTTTTTTTCTCAATGCTGCTCTGACGCAGTACCTGAGTTTATCCCGCAAAAATATTGAAAAATTTGTAAATTAATCTTATTATATTATATAACTGATTCTTTACCTTATACGTTTCCGGGGTGATTATGAAAATTGTAATATGCGGTTTCGGTTCTGCGGGCTATGCTGCGGCAATGACAATTAAGCGGAATGATCCCAAAACTGAAATTACTGTTGTCGATCCGAAGGAATCTGACCTTGTCCATCCCTGCGGGCTTCCTTATGCCCTTGAAGGAATTGTGAAGAATGAAAATCTCGTGCAGAACCTGAACCTGCAGCGTTCGGGTATTATTAAAATCAGGGGTAAGTGTGAGATGATCTCGCACAGTGAAAAAACCGTTTCCATTGCAACGGCCCGGGTTGTGAAGAAAGAACCGTATGACAGACTGATCATCGCTTCGGGGTGTACTCCGTTTATTCCGGCTATAACCAATCTCGACAGGTATTTGAATTTATCTATATTTACACTCACTGGAATGCGTGACCTCTCTTTTATTCAGGAAAGAATGAAGACCGCGCAGAACTGTGTAATAATCGGCGGCGGTGCGATAGGTATCGAAACAGCTTACGCGCTTAAGATGCAGAATAAAAATGTTACAATCCTTGAAATGGAGAACCAGCTGCTCAAAGGTATTCTGGATCCCGACATGGCGTCTCTTGCTGAAAACTATCTCGAAAATGCCGGCATAAAAGTTCTTAAAGAAAAAAAAGTTTCCGGGGTCGCCGGTGATGAATGCATGAAGAGCGTTGCCTGCGATGACATGTCTCTCCCCGCGGATCTGGCAATCGTCGCCGCAGGTTTCAGGCCTGAAATTTCTCTCGCCCGGAATTCCGGGATTGATACTGCTCCCGGCGGAATAAAAACAGATGAGATGCTTATGACTTCTGTTAAAGATATCTACGCCGCAGGTGACTGTATAATCAACTCATCTTCAGTTGACGGTAAACCGGTTGTGTCAAGGCTTGCCACGTCGGCGTATAAGCAGGGTACAGCAGCTGCTGTTAACGCACTTGGAGGTAACGAGAGGTACCGCGGAAGCACAGGAACTTTCGTTACAAGAATCGGCTCGTTTGAAATTGCCGGTACAGGTTTCAATACTGCTCTTGCTGCAGAACGCGGGTTCGAACCTGCCGCGGGAAAGATTACTTCAAAGATAAAACCTGATTATTACCCGGACAACAGCGACATTACTGTAAAAATAATATTCGACAGGAATTCAGGTATAATTGTCGGGGGGCAGTGCGCAGGTGAGAGAGGAGCTGCCGAGAGAGTAAATATTATCAGCATGGCTATTGAGTTCGGTATTACACTTGACGAGCTCTGCAGGACCGAGCTTGCATATGCTCCGCCAGTGAGTGAAGTATATGACCCGCTGCTCCGTGCTGCGGACTTCGGGCTCAGGAGGATGAAAAGGTGATGAAGAAAACACCCCTGTATGATATCCACATTGAATCGGGCGGGCGTATGGTTGATTTCGCCGGGTTTTACATGCCGGTACTCTATACTTCAATACTTGAAGAGCACAATACAGTAAGGAATTCTGCCGGTCTGTTTGATGTTTCGCACATGGGGGAGTTTACCGTAAAAGGGAAGGATGCCGCTCTTTATCTTTCAAAGCTTATTCCCACATCAATGTCAAAACTTGAACCGGGGAAAGGTATGTATACTCTTTTCTGTCATGAAAACGGCGGAGTAATTGACGATCTTTTTATATTCATGGTTGATCCTCAGAACTATTACCTCGTGGTAAATGCTTCCACTATTGAGAAAGATTTTTTATGGATGAAAAAACATCTTATGGACGGAGTGACTCTTGAAAACATTTCAGATTCCATATCAAAGATAGATATTCAGGGCCCCAAGTCTCCATTGGTTATGAGTAAAATATTCGGCAGGGACAAAATCGTCAGACTCGAAAGGTTCAGGTTTTATTATGATGACTTTACCGGTTCGGAGATTATGATTTCAAATACAGGTTATACCGGTGAACGGGGTTATGAACTTTTCATTGAGAATTCAAAAGCGGAAAGCCTCTGGGAAAGGCTGATGCTCGAAGGAGCTGAGTTCGGAGTTAAGCCGGCGGGACTTGGAGCAAGGGATACCCTGCGGCTGGAAGCGTGCTATTCCCTTTACGGACATGAGATTAATGACAATATCAATCCCCTTGAAGCAGGGCTTTCATGGCTGATAAATTCAGATAAAGAATATATCGGAAAAGCTGCACTTGCTGCTGTAAAAGAGAAAGGCCCTGAATACGAACAGCTCTGCCTTGAACTCACAGGGAAAGGTGTACTCCATGAAGGGTACAGGGTAATGTTTAAGGGAAAAGAAACCGGAATTATTACAAGCGGAGTTTATTCTCCTACTTTTAAAAAAGGCCTTGCACTGATACGTGCCGGGAAGGGCGTCCTCTCAACCGGCGACGAAGTTGAGGTCGTTATACGTGACAAAGGTGTGGAAGGGAAAATAGTAAAGAGGCCGTTTTATAAGTTTAACGGGTAATGATTAACGCAAACGGCCCCCCAAACCCCCCGGAGGGGGGCTTAAAAGCGGAAAATTATTGTTTAGTTTATACAAGTTTTTAAGCCCCCCTCCGGGGGGTTTGGGGGGCAGCAGGCACCGGGTCTGTCGAAGTGTGAGCCGTAAGCCCGGTATTTTAAACAGTATGTTATAACAGAAGATAAGCTGGAAAATACAAATCACAAATGGATAAAACAGGAGGTATTACGATGACTAAAGAGAAAGGGATGAATGTGCCGGAAGATCTGCTGTACACGGCCGATCACGAATGGATTAGAATGACTGATGATAAAAATGGTGTATGCGGTATTACTGATCACGCACAGCATTCACTTGGAGATATTGTTTTTGTGGAATTTATTGCAAATATTGTTCATTCTGCGGTAGCACAGCGTGAACCGGTAGTGATAATTGAATCGCCTAAAGCTGCATCTGATGTATACTCACCTGTTAAAGGTACAGTTCTTACGGTAAACCGTGCCCTGGAAGACGCTCCCGAAATTATAAATAAAGATCCCTATGGTGAAGGGTGGCTGTTCAAGCTTGAGATCGCTGAGAAAAAACAGCTCGATACTCTTCTTAAGCCTGCTGATTACCTGAAACTGATACAGGAAGGTGACTGAGATGAGCTTCACGGGATTATCGCAGAATGACAGAAAAAATATGCTTCATGCTGCCGGTGTTTCCTCTGTCGATGAGCTTTTTGCTGATATTCCGTCGGGGATTCAGATTACAAAACTTGAAGGCCTGCCGCGTGCTGTTTCGGAGATGGAAGCTGAAAGGGCAGCCGCCGCTATTGAAAATGAAAACCATCTCTTCAGAAAAACATTCCTGGGGGCAGGTGCTTATAATCATTATGTACCGCCTGTCGTGGATGAAATCGCTTCGCGTTCCGAATTTTATACTTCATATACGCCGTACCAGCCCGAGGTGAGCCAGGGAACTCTTGGTGCTGTCTTCGAATTTCAGACTATGATGAGCCGCCTTACAGGGATGGACCTTACCAACGCGAGCATGTATGACGGGGCTACTTCCATGGCCGAGTCTGCAATGATGGCCCTGCGCACTAACGGAAGGAGCAGAATTCTTGTAAGCCGCGGGGTACATCCGAATTACCGTAAAGTTCTTGAAACGTATGCATGGGCTTCCGGTTTTCAGATTGCCGAAATACCTCTTACTCGCGGAGTTACGGATATAATAAAGTGCAGGGAACTTGCCGGTAACGATACTTCGGCAGTAATAATTCAGAGCCCGAATTTTTTCGGTCTGATCGAGGATATACCGTCATTCGCCGAAGTTACAGGGGGAGTTTCGTCAATTCTGATCACTGTAGTTGCCGAAGCTATGAGCCTTGGACTGCTCCGCGGGCCGGGTGAACTCGGCGCTGATGTAGTATGCGGCGAGATTCAGAGTTTCGGGAATTATCTCAATTTCGGCGGGCCATATGCGGGATATATTTCCGCGAAGAAGGAGTTTATGCGGAGGATTCCCGGAAGGCTTGCCGGTGAAACTTCCGATTCGGAAGGGAACCGGGTTTATACTCTAACTCTCCAGACACGGGAACAGCACATACGGCGTGAAAAGGCAACATCAAACATATGCACCAACGAAGGGCTGATTGCATTAAGAACAGCTGTGTATCTTTCCCTGATTGGTGTTAAACTGAAAGAGCTCGCTGAATTGAATCATAAAACCGCCTGTTATCTGCACAACCGGCTTAAAGAATCAGGAATTGAAACTCTGCACATTAACACTCCGTTTTTTAATGAGTTTCTTATAAAACCGGCAGACTGCGGAAAAGTTATTAGCAGTTTCAATCAGAAGGATATCAATCCGGGGCTCGATATTTCAAAACTCTATCCGGAATATAAAGGGTGCATTCTTGTATGCGCTACTGAAATGCTCACAAAGGATGATGCGGATGAATATGTCAGTATAATCGGAGGGTGCAGATGAATACAGAACTGATTTTTGAAATAAGCACTCCCGGACAGAACCATTACGCGATACCGTCATGGGATGGTGAAGATTACAGCAATGTTCCCGATAAATATATCCGTAAAGATATAAATCTCCCGGACTGCAGTGAACCGGAAGTTGTACGGCACTACAATAATCTTTCTAAGATGAATTTCGGTGTGGATAACGGAATGTATCCCCTTGGCAGCTGTACCATGAAGTATAACCCGAAGATAAATGAAAGGGTTGCCCGCGGAAAAGGTTTCTCTTCACTGCATCCTCTCACAGGGTTCGATTGCGCGCAGGGTGCCCTTAAGATTATGTATGAACTTACGGAATATTTATGTTCCATAACCGGCTTTTCCGGGTTTACGCTCTCTCCGGCAGCAGGGTCGCACGGTGAACTGACCGGCGTAATGGTAATAAAGAAATATTTTGAGAGCATTGGAGACAGGAGGGATACAATCCTGATACCTGATTCGGCTCACGGTACTAATCCTGCCTCTGTTGCAATGTGCGGTTTTAAAGTAAAAGAGGTTCCTTCAACGGCTGAAGGTGATGTTGATATGGTTAAGTTTAAGGAACTGCTTGACAGTAATGTCGCGGCGATGATGCTCACAAGCCCTAACACTTTGGGCCTCTTTGACAGGAACCTTATTGAAATTGGAGATGCGCTGCACAGGAACGGTTCGCTATTTTACGGCGACGGTGCAAACCTTAATGCGACTGCAGGCAGGGCCAGGTTCAGCGATATGGGTTTTGACCTGATGCATATCAATCTCCATAAAACATTTTCTACTCCACACGGCGGAGGCGGCCCCGGTTCAGGGCCCATGGGTGTAGCGGAACATCTTGTTAAATTTCTTCCTGTTCCCCTTGTTAAAAAAACGGATAACGGATACTACCCCGAATATAATATTCCTGAATCGATAGGAAGGGTACATTCCTTCCAGGGAAATTTCAGTATCTGCCTCAGGGCATGGACTTATATCAGGATGCTCGGTTATGAAGGCCTGCGTGAGATGTCGGATACTGCTGTTCTCAACGCGAACTATCTCATGTCTCAGCTGAAAGATGTGTATAACCTGCCTGTAGACAGAAAGTGTATGCATGAATTTGTTCTGAATGACAAAGGCCTCCCGTCCGGTATCACTACAAATGATATCAGCAAAAGAATCCTTGATTACGGATTACATTCACCCACTGTATATTTTCCGCTGCTGATACATGGAGCAATGATGATTGAACCGGCAGAAACAGAAACTTTTCTGTCGCTTAATCACTTTATCGGCACTATGAAGAAAATCAGGAAAGAGTGTGATGATGATCCGGGACTTGTACTGGGAGCTCCTCATACTACACCGGTAAAGAGAGTGGATACTGTACTTGCCGCAAAAAAACCTGTGCTTATATGGGGTGGAGCCGACGAATAGAAAACCGGAATGGATCAGGTATAAAACACCCGGCGGCCCGGGGTACCTGAACGTAAAAAAATGTGTGGGTGAGCTTAACCTCCACACTATATGCACTGAAGCAAAGTGCCCAAACGCGGGAGAGTGCTTTTCCCGGAACACTGCAACATTCCTTATACTCGGGAAGAGTTGTACGCGTGACTGCCTGTACTGCGCTGTGGAAAAATCAGTGCCTGATAAACCCGACGCCGGTGAGCCGGAAAGAGTTGCTGAAGCTGTATTTCGCCTCGGTTTAAAATACGCTGTAATAACATCCGTAACACGTGATGACCTCGATGACGGAGGAGCTTCGTATTTTGCTGAAACTGCCTTGAGGATAAAAGAAAAAGTTCCCGGCTGCGGAGTTGAACTGCTTGTTCCCGATTTCGGGGAGAGCTTTATGCATTCACTGAATGTAATAAAAGCGGCAGGACCGGATATCCTTAATCATAATATTGAAACAGTAAAAGTATTTTTCCCGAAGCTCAGGCCTTCAGGCGACTATATGCATTCGCTTAAACTTCTTAAGGCCGCTTCAGATATGGGATTTCTTGTAAAGTCAGGGCTGATGATCGGGTTCGGGGAAACTCATGATGATATAATTTCTACCATGAATGATCTTATTGAATCAGGATGCAGTATACTCACTGTGGGACAGTACCTCAGCCCGGGGAAAGATAGCTATGCGGTAAATAAATATTATAATCCCGAAGAGTTTGACAAAATCAGGTCTATCGGCGAATCACTGGGGTTTAAAAAAATTCTTTCCGCACCGAATGTCAGAAGCTCCTACCACGCTGCTTTGATGTTAAACCATGGAGAGATACAGTGACAAACAGGTTCCGGCTTATAATTGACCATCCCCTTAACAGCGCTGTTAATATGGCGAAAGACCATGCTGTACTCCAGGGGCTGGCAATGCACAATTCACTGCCGACATTAAGGATATACAGATGGGAACGCGCCTCTGTTACACTGGGGTACTTTCAGAAAGTCGAAGAGTGTGTCAACACATCCTACTGCAGAAAGAACGGCATCTCCATAACACGGAGAGAAACCGGCGGAGGCACGGTAATGCATAACATGGAACTGACCTACAGTTTTACTGTCCCTGTGAAGTCCGGTATTGTACCGGAATCTGTTGAGGATTCGTTCAGGGTAATAATTTCCCCTGTAATAGACTCTCTCCGCCAGCTTTCTATTAATGCTGATTTCAGGCCTGTAAATGATATAGTAATTAATCACAGAAAAATTTCGGGGAGCGCGCAGGTAAGAAAGAAAGGTGTGCTTCAGCAGCACGGAACCCTGATTCTGGATATGGATAATGATCTTCTTTCCTCTGTGCTGATTCACAATGAGAAAAAATTAAAGAAGAGAGGATTCGCTTCCCATGATGAATCTGTCACATCAGTAAGAAATGAAACAGGCCGGGAGATAAGTGAAAAGTTTATAGAGGATATTGTATTATCTCTTGTTACAAATTTTTCGAAGTCGTTTAGTATTGATTACTCTATCGACGGCCTTTCTGATACTGAAAATATAATAATGGAATCTTATTCAAAGAAGTTCGCCTCCGATGAATGGAATTTTAAAAAATAGCTGAACCATCTGTAATCATTTATTTTAAACTCCGCTGCCTGAATTTTTAAACCGCATGTGGTAAATCCCGATACGTTATTTGTCATATATTGTATACGAAAATATACACATTAACAGTATTGTATATTGTTCTAAAATAGCGCATTAGTAACAAAATTGAATACCAAGGAGATGTTATGAGCTTTTTAAAACAATACAATGAGAAACTTGTGTCACCGGAAGCGGGAGTCAGCAGAATAAAATCCGGTGATATAGTTGATTACGGATTTTTTAACGGTAAGCCTGTTATGTGTGATCAGGCTCTTGCTAAAAGGGCTGAGGAGCTTAAAGATGTGAGTATTTACAGCGCGGTAACTCTCCCTCCATTGCCTGAGGTGGCAAAACATCCGGGAAGTTTTATATACATGGACTGGCAGTGGAGCAAGCTTACAAGGATGATTGATAAGGGTCTGAATAACGCATTCTACTCGCCGATACTTTATCATAAAGCTAAAGGCCTTTATGAATATTTCAGTGAAGACCCTTCGGTAAGATCATTTTATTATAATGATAAAGCGAAAACAAAAGATGTGAAATGGTATTCAATAGTCAGGGTTGCTCCCATGGATGAGAAGGGGAATTTCAACCTTGGCCCCCAGAATTCGGAAACTCTCGCGAAACTGAAACTCTGTGATGAAGTAATTGTCGAAGTAATGAAAAACATGCCCGTATGCGCAGGCGGAACAAATGAATTTATAAATATTTCCGGAGTTAACTATATAGTAGAAGCACCTGATGAACACGCATGTTATGAACTTATATCCCCGGAACCGAATGAAGTTGATAAAAAGATCGCGGCGAATATTCTTGCCCATATAAAAGACGGATGCTGCATAATGCTCGGGATTGGAGCCATACCTAACCAGGTGGGGAGACTAATCGCGCAGTCAGACTTAAAAAATCTCAGCGGCCATACGGAAATGCTTGTTGATGCATATGTCGATATGATCGAGTCCGGAAAAATGAACGGTTCAAAAAAAGAGATAGATACGGGGAGAGTGGCGTATACTTTTGCGATCGGCAGTAAAAAACTGTATGACCATATAAACAATAATCCGGTATACTCTTCCAATTCTGTAGATTATACTAATGATCCCAGGAACATATGTAAAATCAGCAATATGGTAAGTATCTGCAACGCTGTACAGGTGGATATTTTTTCACAGGTTAATGCTGAAAGTTTTGAAGGCAGCCAGATATCGGGAAACGGCGGGATGTGGGATTTCGTAATGGGTTCCCAGTGGTCCCCCGGCGGCAAAAGTTTTATATGCCTGCCGTCAACATACAATGATAAGGACGGAGTACTGCAATCGAGGATCATACCGTCAATGGGAACGGGTTCAATTACCACAATTCCCAGGCAGATGGTCGACTATATTGTCACAGAGTACGGTGCAGTCAAGATCAGCGGTTCCCCGACATGGATGAGAGCTGAAAAAGTAATAAGCATAGCTCATCCCGACTTCAGGGATTCTCTTATAAAAGCGGCTGAGAAGTTTAAAATATGGAGAAGATCGAATAAAAAGTAATTCCCGGAAATAAAAACCGGAATGACAGAAAGCAGCTGGAGTGCCGATGCAGCTTAAACGGCAGGCCTTCTCCGCACTGTCATTCCGGCATTTGAAGCTGCAGAACCGGAATGACAGGATTACGAAAAAATCCGTCTCACCCATCCTCATT
>DAONFJ010000038.1:3424-20310 GCA_035403545.1 Spirochaetota bacterium | reverse complement strand
CCATCCTCATTCAATATCGTTAAGAAACATTAAACCTGGCTGTGCCGTAATAATAACCCCGAGATGTAATAAATGTAAAGAGAACCCGCAGGAAAATATCCTGTTGACAGGGAACAATTATGTTATATAAAAGCAGGTAGAATTGTTACGCGGCCGGGAAAATGAATAAAAAAAAGTTTGATGCATTTCAGAAACTCAGGGATGAGTTTAAACAATATACCGCAGCGATAACAGGCAAAGATCCGTCTGTAATCCCTGTGTATAATCAGGATATTGACAGGTTCACTATAAATGCAAAAATAAAATACATACTGCTTGCTGATAATCCGGGGAGAGAGGAAGCCGCAGAACACCGTTATCTTATAGGCCATGCAGGGAGGCAGGCCCGAAATTTTTTTGAAAGCAGCAGTCTTGCAGATAATTTTGCCGGTGAAGTAATGGTTCTCAATAAAACATGCATTTATACAAATTCAACAACTGATCTTAGAGGATTAAAGAAGAGTGAACTTTTTGCCGGGAGCCAGAAGTTTATGGCGGAACTTGCATTTAAATTTCATAAAATTCTGGACTGCGAAATGTGGATAGTCGGATGTTCGGAACTTCGTGACCGCGGAATATTCTCACAGTTTAAACAAACTCTGACAGATTGCTATGCCGGAGATAAAAATTCATTGAAAGAAAAAGTTTTCTGTTATAAGCATTTCAGTTTTGGAAATTTCAGCCATGATCTTAAAGCGCATCCGTCACCGGATATAAATGTAAAGCTTAAAGATATCGGGACAGAGATGAAAGAAAAGTTTCTTGGCTGGTAGAGTTATACTACAGTATGATTAAAGGAGAATGATGATATGATTAATAAATTAAGAAGTATTATATTTGCCGTTTCGATGATCTGTATTCCGGTTTTACTTCAGGCAGAGAAGAATGCTTTAGTTACCGCTGATCCTTTCCCTGATGAAAGGCCCGGGCAGTATGTCTACTACCATGATATGAGGACCGGCGTATACGGAAACAAAGAAGCCGCGAACAGGCTTGTTGGATTTATGAAAGCGGATAATAAGCAGTATATTATCCGCATATGCAACATTAACGGGGGAAAATCATTTCTTTTTCTCGGACATTTTTATCTCAATAAAGGAATCATGGAGTTCACTCCTGATTCAATGCAGGGCGATACAAAAGAGGGAACTTTTCTGCTGGCGGATCTTATCAACCTGATGAATTATCTCGGCAGTGCGTCAGTTAAAATTTATCCTGAAATCAGAAATAGAAAAGATCTGAGTGTTAATTCAACCTGGGAGAGTTATAAGAGAAAATTTGTTAACAGCTATAAATGGTGGATTCCTTTCTATAAACTTGAATCATGCAGTAACGCGGAATCGGACAGATTCGGAGAGAAAGGTTATACTTCTTTTAAACTTGTCTGTTTCGGTACAGTCGCTCAAAATGATCCTGATATGTTTACAAGAATAAGCAAACTCCCGGTATATTACAAGGACAGAATACAGGAAAAAAAATACATCATTCATGAAGCAGAAAAGATGACTGTAAAACTCGACAATGTTTCACTTAAACTCGATAAGAACTGGCATTTTGAAAAAGGCAATCCTGCCGCTGGAGTAATTCAGGATACATACTGGCTGAAAAATTTTACCGTAAGGGATGCACAGATCGGAGTGGAATCAACAGCATTAACTAATATAAAACTGGAAAAGAATGAGATAGAAACATTCGTCAGCACACTTCAGTTCCAGTTTTGTGTAATTTCAGACTCTGTTAACATAGACTTGAAACACAGGACACTTTCACTCACATTATGGGATGCCGATAACGGTACAGCTACTTTTACAAAATATGTTTCTCTAGGTATAAAAAAGAATGTTCTGACAGTACTCAATTTTTCAGCATTTGATTTTATATATTATACAAATATGGATTATTTTAATTCGATTTTAAATACCGATTTTAATAATTGACAACTTTCCGCAGCAGATAAAAACAATACATGCGAATGCTTTATGTCCGCGGCAGGGGTCTGAATCTCTGCCGCGTGCGGCACATAACGGTTCAAAACCAGGCTGCAATGAGTTTACTGCAATATTTCAGGGGGAATTTTAATGTCTTTTTACAGGAAAATACGTTTCCGGCTGAATCCGGTGCTGCATATATTTGTTTTGTTATTACTTGCTGTAAGTTTCAACGGATGTTCCGTTAATGCAGGGAGTTTTCGCTACATAGGATATTTCCCCGGCGAAGGTATCAAGGGCTATGACGGAAGTTCCTGGCACGATTTTTCTGAAGGGCTTCCCGGTAACCTTGAAGCGGAATATATCACTGCCGATACAAAGGGTACACTTTACCTCACAACCGAATATTCCGGAATATTCAGGCGCACGTTAAGCGATACCATGTGGATTGATATTTCATCTCCTCTTTTTAAACGCCGCACGCAGCTTCCCGGCGTTGATGAATACAGGTCTATATCAGCTTTCTGTATTGATCCCGCTGATCAGTCAAAACTTTATCTTGCTACAAAACATGTTCTTTATAAATCGGCAGACAGCGGACAAAGCTGGCAGAAGATAAATGTCGCGGAGAACAAGAACTCATACTATTTCACTTCACTTACGGTCGTTGATAATGTTCTCTATGCGGGAACATCGTTTAACGGTATTGTACGGATTGCTCCCGCATCCACTACAGAGATTAATGACGGTATACCTAAAGAGTATTATGCGGGGCCGTTTAATTTCTGCGAAGGAGTTTCCTCAATCGCGGCAGCAAAAGGCAGGCTTTATTCGGGATACCTTTTCGGCAGGGGAATGGCCGAAACCTCTGACTGGAAAAAGTGGAGCCCGGTAAATCTTCCGGTTAAAAATGAAAAGACAGAGGGCGTGTACGGCATAAGTCCTTTTAAGGATATAATCTTTATAGCGACAACCGAAGCTGTTTACCAGTATAATCCGGCAGATAAAAAAATTGAGATATCACCGGTCCAGAAAGAACTTCAGGAAAGCTATGATGATGAGAGCCCGGCCATGCTCTTTGTAAAAGGAAGCGAAAAAAATCCGCCGTTATTTGTTAAAAGAAATACCGCGGAATATAAAGCAGAGGATGAGAGCAAATCGGGAAACAAACAGGCCCTGTATGTAAGCTGGAGTATGATCGATAAAGATTTTAACGGTTTCCTGGAATTACTGGAACGGAATAAATTTAACGCGGTAGTAATTGATGTTAAGGACGATTTCGGTATAATAAACGCGCCGATAGAATCGAAAACAGCACGGGAACTCGGCGCGATTAAAGATACAAATATCAGGGATATTATAAAACAGCTTCACGATAAAGGAATATATGTAATAGCGCGTAATGTTACATTTAAAGATAAAAAACTTTACGAGGCGTATGGAAATAAATATGCCGTGTGGGATAAAGTGACTAACAAGGCGTGGGTCGGGCTTCCGAGAGAGAAGTGGTGCGACCCGTACTCCAGGTTTGTACGGGATTACAACATAGAGATCGCACGTGAAACTGCGAAACTCGGCTTTGACGAAATTCAGTTTGACTATATACGGTTCCCCACGGACGGGCTGGTCGGACGGTGCCTCTACAGGTATCGCGAAAAAGATGATACTTTTAAATCTGAAATTATGGGAGACTTCCTGCAGCAGGCCCGTAAAGAGGCCGGTGTCCCTGTTTCAATCGATATTTACGGATTCAATGCATGGTACAGGTTCGGTAACCTTCTCGGGCAGGACATTCAGTTTTTATCACGGTTTGTTGACGCTATATATCCCATGGTTTATCCGTCGCACTTCGGCGCGTCATTCTACAGGCGTTACTCCGATGCGGACAGGCCATACCGGATAGTGAAGGACAGTGCAATACGTTCTATTTACCATTCACGCGGCAGAACCGTTATCCGCCTGTGGATACAGGACTGGAATTATAATTCTCCCACATGGGGGCCTGAATATATAATGAAGCAGGTTAAAGGCGTGAATGACGGAGGGGGCAAGTCATATTCTTTCTGGAATCCCGGAGGCGACCATTCAATGGCAGATAAAGCCTTCAGCGGTAAATAGTCTGATGGCTGCTGCTATGAATTATTCCGGTAAATTAAAATCGTTTATCCCGGTTCCGGGATTTCTTACAGTTTCTTTGCTGATTCTTCAGTCAGGTTATTTTATACTGTTTGCGGCGAATAATATTTCAGGATATGCGCTGAACGGCAGTGATATCTTTTTTATGATGTTAAGCATCATGTCGCTGTTTCTATTCGCATCGGTTATGGAAATGTTTCTTGTCAGTAAACTGGTACGGCGTATAGTTATTCCTGCTGCACTGTTTGTACTTTGGGGGCTCAACGCATACCAGCTGTCTTCCGGTTCATCTCTCGATTATTCTCTGGTAAAGGATAACATCGGCATAAGTTTTTCCGCTGAAGCTTTTACCATGATAAGTTCACCTTTCAGTACTATGGATATAGTTATACTGCTGCTGTTTCTCACGGCTGCTGCGATTCTTGAATACAGGTTTTCTTTTTCGGAGAAATCCGGTTCTGTAACGGTTAAAGCAGGCATCACCGCTTTTCTTCTCTGGGTTCTGTTACTCTGCCTTCCGGTTCAGGGAGGAGACGGGTTTACGCTTTTCGCAAAAAGTTCACTGTCGGGAAACAGTACTCCGTCTAACATACAGCCTGTTTCGTCGGATTATCCTTATGAAAAAAGCAGTATCCCGCTTACTTCCGTAAGTACATCCGTACCGTCCGCGAAAAGAAATAAACCGAATGTTTTTCTGATACTCATTGAATCGTTCAACGCAAACTTTGTCGAAGCCAGGGCTGCCGATGGAATTGATTATACGCCGAATTTCAATTCACTGATCAAAAACGGCCTGTACATAGACCGTTTTTACGGAAATTCAATTCAGACATGTAAAGGGCAGGCCGCAGTTTTCTACTCTGTTCTTCCGAGTTACAACGGGAAAATATTTGTCGATTACCCCGAATTGAACATTAACGGTTTCCCGGCAGTACTTGCAGGCGCAGGTTATCAGACAATTTTCTTCCAGGCATTTCACAACCTGGAGTTTGATAACACAAAAAGCAGTCTGCTTAAAGCCGGATTTTCTGTGGTTAAATCCTACGCCGAGTTCAGGAGAAAAGAGGACAGGCCGTATATCTGGGGATGGGGAGTTGAAGATAAAATTTTCTACGAACGTTTTTTTGAGATGCTCGACTCTCTCCACGGGAAGGCTCCTGAGAAACCGGTCTTTGCGTCTCTTATGACAATAGGCACACATATCCCCTGCGACGGAATGCCCCGGGAAAAACGGGCAATCTATGCTGACCCGCAGAATATCAGGGAGAAGTATTCTAACGCGCTCCGGCTCAGCGACAGCCAGCTCCCGCGGTTTTTCGAGTTACTGAAACAGCGGAAGTATCTTGAAAACTCAATTGTAATTATCACTGCAGATCACAGTTTCCCCATGAAGGAACACGGCATCTATAACAATGAAGTATGCTTTTATGACGAAACTTTTCGTATTCCGTTTCTTGTATTATGGGATGGTGTTATAAGGCCTGAACGGATCAGCGGAAAGGCATACTCACAGATTGATATAGGCCCGACAATTACAGATCTGCTTGGTATATCTAAAGGGGATCATAATATGACAGGAATATCAGTGTTTGACCGTAAAAGCAGTCATCCTGTATATTTAATCCAGCCGTATAACGGGCGTTTTCTTCAGGTTGTAAATTATCCGTTGAAATACATCACTCACCGTAAAACAGGCATGGAATATCTCTTTGACCTTGAAAAAGATCCCGGCGAAAAAAATAATCTCATGCTTCAGAATTATGATGTGAATGTAATAAATAAACTGAAAAACTCACTGAATGCAGTGTACCTGAACCAGCAGCTGATTGAGAGTAACAGAATAAGAAAAAGATAGATTCCTGCATTCGCGGAAAAGATGAGTACAGTATGCCGGCGTACCTCTTGTTTTATATTTACACTGCAAAAATCCTGCCGCAGCAGTTTGACTTTACTTCCATCTTATTATATAATCTATACAATAAGATGGAGTATATGTTATGAAAATAATTTCTATAATTGCTGTATCAATAATTGCTGCAGCCTCATCCGGCGTGACTGCAAAAGACAGCAGCTTTCTGTTCCAGCCGGATGGAGCAAACTTCTATGTCTACGGCTATGGACAGAGAAGTTTTATAGTCACTCAAAGCAGGCTTACTGAAATGAATCTCAATAATCAGATATTGCAGTTATCTTCCGGAAAGAGAATCAACAGCGCAGCAGATGATCCCGCGGGACTGGCGGTTGCCGAAAAAATGAAAGGGCTGCTTAACCAGCTGAAACAGGAATCGGTAAATGCTGAAGATATGAGAAATTTCCATAATTATGTTGAGTCGGCAATTGCCGAGGATCAGGCGCTGCTTCAGAGGATACGCCTGCTTTTAGTCCAGGCATCAGGCGGAATACTTAATACTGAAGACCGTGAATATATTCAGGCTGAAATAAATCAGCTTTTAAGCCAGATAAATATGAATGCACGGTTCCTGCAGTTTAATACAATGAGCATCATCCCTGAACTTACCACTCATAGTCTGGGGCTTGATGCTGTAGATGTTGTACATAATTTTTATAACTCTACAGGAATTGTTGATGACGCAATGACAGCGCTCACAAAAAAACGTGTTATCCAGGGTGTGCAGTCAAATGTGCTTACATTCAGGATTGAAGGGAAGAGTTACCAGTACATTAACCTTCAGAGAACAGAGAGTAACATAAGTGATCTCGATATGGCTGAAGGAATTTCTGATCTGGTAAAAAACAGTGTACTGCTGAAAAGCCAGCATGGATTGATTATACGGTCTAAATAAAAAAACTGAGTCCGGGATATGGGAAGATTTTATATTGTTTTTCCTGCTGTAGGGGAACGGGGTACTGAGACCCGGAGTGGCGGAATAATAAATATTCGGGGAGATTTATGAAGCAGGTTCATCTCAATAAATCATTGACATGAAAGAGTATATTCATCGTCATAAATTGTTATAAAAGATAAGAGAGTATACAGTGGCAGAATTTCATACAGCTAACGGAATATCGTTTTTTATTGAAAATATTATCAAAGAAGCACGGGAGGAACTCTATCTGTTAGTTCCGTATCTGCAGCTCTCCCGTGAACTCTATGAAACACTTAAAGCATCGTCAGAGAGAGGTGTCCCTATAACCATAGTGTATGCGAATGAAGACCTTCATACGGAAGAAAAGATTAAACTGGGAGAGCTTGTAAATCTTGAAATATACCGGTCTGAAAATCTCAACGCAAAGTGCTGCTGCAATGAGGAAAATGTACTTTTTACTTCAATGGATATGCATCAGTTATCATTAAATGATAATCTGGAAATGGGAGTAGTCTTTAATAAAGGGAACGATAATGAGTTATACAAAAAAGTCTACGGTGAAATTAAATCAGCCATAACCGCATCTCAAAACATGAACCTTCATAAGCGGCCGATAGAAGAATTAATCCAGTCCCGGATTAAAGTTAAAAAGATTTACCACGGTTTCTGTATAAACTGCGCAATGCCGATATCATACAATATTGTTAATCCGTACTGCAGAAGCTGTACACCGGAAAGTGATGAAGCGAAAACCGGTTATAAGGGGAATTACTGCCATGTATGCGGAACACCGGCTTCGACATCGCCAGGGTCACCGCTGTGTGATGTCTGCAGTAATGAGAATACCTGAAAATATAAGTTACCCGGCTCTCTCCGCCAGAAACTTTCTCCGTATCAAATTCTGAAGAGGCTTCTCCGCCAGATGATAAGACAATGCAGCGAGAACTACTGTAATGGCCATAAACACCGCGAGTCCGGTCCAGCTCCTGTAATTCGGGACAAGGCCTGTCATTGGAAGAAATGTCACCATCATCAGCTGTACAGGAAAATGTATCAGGTAGATGGAGTAGGAAAGGTCCCCCAGATATGTAAACGGCTTAAGGGAGAAAAATTTATTCAGAAAGAGAACATTCAGCGCACTCAGGATCATCAGCGGATATACCAGGAGCGGCATTACCCTGTCCCAGTGACCGAAGATTTTCATGTAGCCTGCCTTCTGCACCATCACTCCGACAAGTACGGATAATATCAGAATTATAAGGAAAATTATGTTCTTATTTTTCTTTTCGAGTTTCAGAATCTGAAGATTCAATACATAGGTGAGGCATCCGATAAAAAAACCTATGAGCATTTTGCCGACGGGTGCGTTAAAAAGAGGCATGTTGAGCTGTTTCTGAAGTATACTCATCCCGATGAATACAAAAAAGATGAAATAGGGAAGCGGATTTTTGACTTTTCTTAAAACATAAAAGAACAATATGTAAGCGATAATCTCGCACGACAGAGACCACGACGGACCGTTAAACGAAAGCCCGTCCTCGAAAAACCCGGCCTGAATAAAAAACAGATTTAAAATAAGATGGTAGAGGTCATTTATATCGCACTGGAAAAAACCTTTGCCTGTAAAATACCTGTAGTACTGAATAAATGCCACGGTGAAAAGTGTTATTATATGAAGAGGGTAGAGCCTGCTTATCCTCAGTATAAAAAAATCCTTTTCTGTGATTTTGTTATCTGTAATTTTTTTTGAGTACACGTGCATAAATATAAAACCGGAAAGTACAAAAAAGAAATCGACCAGATTCCAGCCGCATAAATAAAACCATTTAAATGCTGAAAATAAAGGGAGTGCCGAGGGATTTGCATCAAAGAACACGAAATCAAAATGTTTATAATGCCAGAAAAAGGCGACTCCGATCGCGGCAAAACCTCTTAGAGAATCAAGGGGACGCAGTCTGTTGTATAGTGTGTTTTCGGTTATTATTCTATTCAATGATAAATACCTTTTACAAAGTTTAGGGAGTGTTAAAAGTGCAATGCATATAATCCATATCTCAGGAGTGCTGCAGGTTATCAAGTTATTTTTGTTATGTGCGGCAATATAATCATTCAACAAGAAAATTCATGTTTTCCAGTTTCATTAATGCCTTTTCAGAGATATCAACTAATTCGATATATGATAACTGGTTAAATACTTCGTTGAGAGATAATCTGTCGGCAAGGTCCTGCGCGGTATATTCGATTGTGCTGTCCAGCTCATTGAAAATTTCATCTATGAGCAGATTAAGAATTTCCGGATCATTCAGCCTTGATACAGACGGCCAGAGAGCTTTTTTCAATTCCGCATCAATATCATCAAAGAAGCTGTCGTAAATATCAACGTCTCCCTCTTCAATGAAAAAATTAAGAATTTCTATAATTATATCGATAAGATCATTTTTTAAAACTGCTATATGGTTTTCTTTCAGCTGATTTTCGACAAATGGATATATTGTTTCTACAGTTAAACTCAGTTTTTCCTTATTGTTGAGCAGCTGATTTATACTTTTAAATATGACGGAAACTATTGTTTTGTTATAGCGGGATGCAACTCCCTTTGAAGATTTCTGAAACTTTGTAAATGGTCGCTGTTTAATAGTCATTTTGTCTCGTACCTGTTAATATATCCGGTTATTGAAGTTACGATGCCGATTAAGTCAAATGAAAAAATATCAGATTTTACGGCCGCCAGGCTTATGTTAATCGTGAAAGTTAATTGACATTATTATGATGAGGGATTATTTATAAAGCATATTTACTTCTATTTGCCGCTGATGATAATTTTATATTCCGGAGAGAATGAATGAGAAAATACTTTAATCTTATCCTTGTTACTGCTTTGCTGATTATTTTTAGTTCTACAGTTTTAAAAGCATCAATAGTCGATGAGCTGAACTATGTAAATGAAAAAAGCGATTTTTACAGCTATATAAATTTTGCGCAGATAATGAGTTTTATCGGCAGCAGGGGAATCGATGTCAACGAACTGGATGCAATGGTCAGTAACGGTTCTGATAATGAAACGGACAGAATCGTTAAAGAATTCGGTATTAAATTAAGCGATATTAATGAATTTTTACTGGTGATGAATATACAGGATATTGAAAAAAAGTCGGGCTACCTGATATTCATCAGCCTGAAAGACGGGAAGGGAATTATACCTGAAGAGTTTAAAAAAAACAGTATAAAACTTAAATCGGGAACAGCATATAAAGCTTCAGTTGAAGATGATGTTGTCTTCACCGGAATAAATGATTTTTTTGTAATAGGATCAACTGAGTATGTGGAATCGTTTCTTGCGGCAAGGTTATTGAAGAAGCCTGCTTTATCAGCAAGAAGTTCCGTATTTATGAAGAAGGCTTCCGCAAAATCGATGTTCTTTCAGATTACAGTTTCCGAATATCTGAAAACCGCAATGAATAACGCGATGAACAGCGGAGCGGTTATGGCAAAAGGACTAAAAGAAAATGTATTTATTCAGACTGTTCTTTCTCTCGAATCTGTGGATTGGGGAGTGGAGATGAATGATAAAATTATATTCCAGTCCGGAATGCAGGGTTCAAAAATAGAGGACAGTGAACGCCTTCAGATGCTTTGCCACACATGGATTGTAGGATCGAGTTTTGTTGTATCTTTCGCAGACCTTATGGCCGCACGAAGCGGAGACCCGAAACTTAATGAGTTAACCGCAGACCAGAAGCTTATGTCATGGATGCAGAGGGCTTTCGGCAGAATCCATGTCAGGCAGGAGGATAAGGGAGTTGTCCTGTCATTTGAAATGACACCGGAAGAAACAGATCTTATGGTCTCCTTCATAAAAAAAGAGATGGATAAATCAAAAAAAGAGAGAACGGAAAGACTTGAGCGTGAGAAAATTTCAAAACTGACACAGGCGATTACAGAAGATAAATTAGAATCTGTTCAGAAATATATAAAAGAAAAATATAACCTCAATGGCCTGGATACTGACGGTAATACTCCGCTTGGTACCGCGGCCTTGAACGGTAATGTTAAAATCGCGCGGCTGCTTATTGAAAGCGGTGCCGGATTAAACGCTCCGGATATTGATAAACTCACACCGCTTCATCAGGCTGTTAAATCAGACAAAAAAGATATGGTAACTTTACTTCTCGGTAAAGGCTGTGATGTCAACGCAAAAACAGATACAGACACTACACCGCTTCACCTGAATGCAATGCAGGGAAACAGTGATATAACACGGATTCTTCTTGCTAAAGGGGCGCTTATAAACGCTGCTGATTCCGACGCATCAACACCGCTTCATTATGCTGCTTCCGGCGGTTTTATACAGGTGGTGAAAGTTCTTGTCGAGAAAAAAGCTAATCCGGAACTTTTAAACAGCAATGGACAGCGTGCAATAGATGCTGCGTCACAAAGTAATCAGGCAGAAGTCGTGGAATTTTTAAAGGCTGCATTTAAACAGGAGCCAAAAAGTTATTCATCTGAAGAGAACAATTCAAATGAAGATTTTGACCTGAACGATAATACAACTCCTCCAGATGAAGGATCTGAAGATCCGCTTCCTGAAGAAGATATAGATTAATACTGAACTGTTTTGTAATTATCTGCTAAATCTTCAGTAACAAAGATTCTGTTTAAACTTCAGGTCCCCTGAATCACGCGGAGGGGACTTGAAGCAGGTATTGCCCGTCCAGCATTAAATTTAATATAAATTTATTTTAAAGCGGAGTTTTAACAACCAGTTCATACCTGTTTTTATCATTATTCTTTTTTGCATCCTCATCGGCATCAAAGCAGCGTGAATACCTTATTCCTAATTCCAGAGCAAGATATTTATTTGAAAGCCAGTTCTGTTCTGCTGTGAGTTCAGCTCCTGCTGATCTGTAATGATTGACTTCATTTTTCGTTTTGCCCATCCCGTAGTCGTAAAAAAGATCGCCATTGATTCTTTTGAAATAAACCAGTTTCCAGATGTTTGCAGAAAAATTGATAATCGGGAATGCGTAGTCAACTGTTCCTTTATATAACTGTTCATTCCTTATGGAATCATATCCTCTCGGGAAAAGAAACTGCTGCGGGAATATATATGTCTGATAACTGATCTTTTCGTACGCACCTGAAATTTTTATTCCCTGTATATCAGTCACTCCCGGCAGATAGAGCGCAAGTTCGGCAGAAAACAGGCTCCCGCGGTAATCTCCATTGTACGGAGTATTGAAATATGATATGTTAAGTGTCTCGCCAGTCCCCGGAGTAACGGAATCCTGAGCTCCCTGAATAAGATGACTGAATGACAGAAAATATTCCATGTAATGAAGCTCGCCGTCATAATTCATTTTATCGTAAATTGAATAATCATTCCGGCTTTTATCGGAAATTTTTATATAACCGGTTTCTGACCCTAAATTCAGAAGTGTGGAATGTATACCTCTTGAAAAATTGAGCGGCAGGGAAACTCTCCCCGAACCTATTGCTTCATTCCATGTCATATACACCTTTTCTTCGTCTGTTGACTCATCCGGGAGATACACAGCTCTTCCGCCGTATCCTCCTTCAAGGGTGAAGACCGGGTATAGGCCGCTATAAATAATATAGGCCTTCCCGGCATCTTTCTTTTCATTAAAATTATGGATATATGAAAACATCATATCAGTTGTCTGGAGAACATCTCTGGATAAAAGTGTGAACGAAAAGTCTGTAGATGTTGAATCAAAGAATGGTACCCAGCCGTAAGGATTAAAACTATTAAGAACCGGATAATAATTTTTAACTTTGTATACGTTGTCCGGTATAATATCAATGTTATTATTGTCGTCCGCAAGTTCCTGTTCTGCGACAGGTTCAATATAATTTATGACCCGCCGGTCGGTTTTTTCGACCGGTATCCAATATTTCTGGTCCAGTTTCATTGAAGCAGCCTGGTAACCGTAAACTGAATAGTCATTAAAATAAAGATTATTATTTCTTACCGAAGGGAAATATGCGCCGAGAGACCTTGAGGTAATCTGGAACCTTTTTTTTGTTTTAACATCCACCGCGTAAATGTTATCAATTCCGGAATAATCAGAACCGTAAATTATATATTTTTCAAAAAAGACAGGAGCTCTTAAACGTTCATCGTTTGTGTAGTCTATCAATGCAGTGATTTTTTTTGTTTCAATATTAAAGAGAAGTATTGCGTAACCATTATCCGATAGAGCGGCGAAAGCAATTTCTTTTCCATCGGGAGATATGGCCGGATCAAAAAGATATCCTTTATCTTTTATTTCCTCTTTTAAAGTTTCGTTTTCTGTTTCTGTATCTATCACAGAAAGATAATATTTAAGATCTGTACTGTATTCAATACCTGCGGCGATTTTACCGTCGCTGGAGATAGCTGACGCGATATACTTTTTTTTATCTGTTATAAATCTGGTTCTGCCTGTGTTGATATCAAGCAGCTTCAGGTCAGAATAACTTCTGTAGCCCCATCTGGGATCAGGAACTGCTTCCCGCCATAACGCAAAATTACCGCCTGTTGTTAAAATCCGTTCATTCATGAGAAACGTGGATGCTACTTCAAAAGGGATCTGCCTGATATTTTCAGCATCATTATTTTCATTAAATCTAACCAGTGTGAGTTTTTTACTCCCAGTAAATCTCACAGCGGTAAGTTTGCCCTGTTCATTAACTGAAGGGAAAAGATAACTGTCCCATACTTTTTTCTGTTCAGGAGTAATAATATCTGCATCAGTAATTCTGAGTCCGGACTGCTGTTCTTTCCATAAATCGCGGTACTCATTCAAAGCCCCGGTATACAGCTCAATGATCGTTTTCCCGGTTTCAATTTCAAGCGATCTGTCGAAGGTATAGAATAAAAAATAACGTCCTGTTTCAGAAAGGACTCTATCCCAGACATCTTTACCGTAATGCTTACGGATATATGAGCAGAGAATATATCCCAGCCTGTAATGATCGGAGTAGGGGGAGAGTGAACCGTACGACCCCAGAAATGATTCATAATATGTTTCCCTGCTGCCTGACAGCTCAAGCCCTCTATGCCATAAATCAAAATACGGGGAACGGCCGCGCCCTCCTTTTGTGAGTGATGTTTCCATCACAACGGAATCACCCTCGAAAAACCATGCAGGAACATAGACAATTGAAAAAACAGCTGTACCGGCTTCACCGAACAGAAGCTTCCATGCACCTTTCCCTGGGCCATCTTTGAGTTTATTCAGCTGCACCATATGCCGGCCTTCATGAATTGAAAGCCCTTTAAACCATTCAATGGAATCAAATGACGAAGGTGTGGTAAACCAGTGTGAGTAGAAAGGTGCAAATGAGACAAATCCGTTAGGATCGGCATACTGGTTGATCAGGACAATCGGAATTCTCCGCGGTTCCGTTTTAATGCTTGAGTAGTTGTATTTTTCGTAATGCACCATGAGGTTGGCAACTCTCTGTCCGAGCGGAGTTATCTCTTCAGGGAAAATTATCTCGTAAGTTCCCGTGTCAATACTTTTCCAGTTAATACCGGAAGGATTCTGCTGCGCGAATAGATCTGTTGTGGTTATGATTATAGTAAATATTATCAGATACTGTGTGATTTTTCCTGTCATAAAACCTCATGTAATTACTGGAATCAATAATTACAGATAAGTTGTCGGGGAAATATACATTTGTCAAACCGGATTTATTTTTTCGGTATGAGTATTGAAAAAGCAATCGAAAAGCCGGAATTTTGTTTTATAAAGAGATCCCGGTATTTGCAGTATGAAGGGGCAAACCCGGAATGAAGAATTATTTAAAACAGGCCTTTCGGCTCCGCCGGGAACCGTTATTTAATCCTGGCTGAGCCGAACCGGAACTATAGTATTTATACTTTGAAAAAATCAACCCTGTTTTTTAGGGTGTCAGCCATGCCCGAGATTTCTTCAGACATGGATGCCATCTCCTCTGCACCGGCTGCAATTGCCTGTGTCATCTCATTTATTGTGGATGTTGCCTTTACTATTTCTTCTGTAGATATCAGATGCTCAGATGTTGCGTTTTTAATTTCGTCAGTTTTAGATTTTACAATTTCAGCAACAGAGTTCATCCTGTCTTTTGCATCAAGCTGATTCTGCATAAAACCTGTAAGTGAATTCATCATCAATGTAACTGATTCAACACCCTTTATGATGTTGCCTATTATTCTGTTTGTTCCATCGGATATTTCAAGGCCCTTAATTATTTCCGAATTGTTTAACTTGATCAGTTTATCTATCTCTTTGATGCTTCCCGCGGTTTCATCTGCAAGCTTTGATATCTCATCTGCGACAACGGCAAAACCTCTCCCGGCTTCACCTGCTCTTGCTGATTCGATAGCCGCATTCAGTGACAGCAGATTGATTTTATCCGATATGTCATTTATTATCTCAATAATATTACTTACCTTTGATGAGCTTTCATTAATCATATTCATGCTTGTATTCATGGTGCTGATTGATACTTCACCTTTTCTCGCATCCTCTGACATGGAGTTGGCAAGTATATGCGACTCGGAGACTTTTGTTCCCATATTATTTATAAGAGTGGAAAGTTCAGTCATTTTCTCAACCATTAGAGACAGATTCTCATGCTGAATTTTGGTATTGTCTGAAATGAATTCCATTCCGGCGGAAAGTTCCTCGGTTGTTGCGTTTACTTCTTCCACTGAAGATGCCTGGTTTTGTGCATTATCCGAGAATAATATAGTTGTTGAAGACAGCTGTTTCGACATTCCTGATAACTCGTCAGAGATATGTTTAATGTCAGCGATTACATCGTGTATTTTTTTTACAAACTTATTGAAATTTTTAGCAAGGTCGCCAAGTTCATCATCGAATCCGGATTCAAGAGTAACGGTAAGGTCTCCCTCTCCTTCGGCAATATCCCGTAATTTTGCAGTTACGAGATTAAGCCGTATTATCAGGATACGTTTTATGAATGAGTAAAACATTATTATAAAAAAGATTCCCATCGCTGCCAGAATGGCGTTCTGATAAACAAAAAGTTTAAAAATCAGATTTCCAATAACACCGGCATCTTTACCTATAAAAAGCATTCCCGAAACTTTATTATTAACATCCGTTAGAGGGAGATATGCTGTGTGGTATAACCGTTTAAGTATAGTAGCATTTCCGTAATAATTTTTTCCCTGTTTAAAAACGGTATCAAGTATATCAGGATGCTCCATTCTGGTTCCGGTAAGTCTTTTCCCGTCAAGGATGAGTGATGTCGCGATTCTTTCATCGTTAAAAAAAACTGTAATATCACAGCCGAGAATTCTTTTCTGTTCATCGGCAAAACTGTTGCTGCTTAAAATATAACCAATAGAAACTACACCTATAATTTTATTGCCGTCTTTAATGGGCTCACAGGCTCTGATAGAAAACTTTACGACTTCACCCTGTTCAATTCCGACGTTTCTTTCACCCTGAAGCGCTTTTTTAATTCCAACCTGATTCCTTATATTATCACCGAATTTCTCGGGACTATGTGCTCTTATGAATACTTTACCTTCATTATCTGTTATTAGCAGGTAGTCGAAGCCCATTGATTCCATGGCTTGTTTTCCGGTTTCTATTGCAGATGTTCTATTCCCGGATTTTAACGCATTAATCAGCCTCGCGGATGAACCGAACCATTCCGCTGCGGCAAATGATTTCCGTTCCATCAAATCGACATTCTGGGCAAGAACTTCAGACTTTGCCTTTACTTCCTCATTGATATAATTGCCTAAAACACGTTTAATGACAATCATCATGCTGACTGATGATATGACTAGAAATGTCAGAATAACAAATATAGCTAAAGCCGACAGTTTTGTTGAAATTTTAGAATTGTTAATATAGTTTTTTAGCCCCATTCGAGTATCCTCTTTATATATTTCTTATGAGTGAAATTTGGTACTTTATGTGTCAACATAATT
>DAONFJ010000038.1:0-3324 GCA_035403545.1 Spirochaetota bacterium | reverse complement strand
TGTGTCAACATAATTTTGGTATTAAGACAGTATCGCTTTTTAAAATTTCATTGCATATATAATAAGACTGAGGCATGAGTTTGCAAACATCATAAAAATTATAATCTGAGAAAATGCATTATTCATTCTATTTTCAGCATGTCTTCTGAATATTATATGCATAAATTGGTGTATGATAAGTAAAATAGAAACAGCAAAAAAAAGTACCATGAAATATTGATCCATCAGATAAAAAATAATAATGAAAAGAAAAAAATGGGATGATGTAAAAACCAGGTGACCTGTTTTATCGTTCAGCCTGTTGATGAAAATCATCATTTTCCATTCGCGTGTTTTTATCGCATCCATTTCATGGAGTATAAAAAAAGAAATATTGATCCACAATAATATTTTTAATAGCATACATTACCTGATTATTGTATGGTTTTATAAACAGGAATACTAATGAACATTATGTATAGAATAATAAACAAGTGATATTTTCACCGGCAAAAGTGAATTTTTTTTTAAATATATATTAAAAAACGTAATTAGTCAACAATAAATTTATCATCTATAATATATTGTATAGTAAATATCAGCCCACGTATGGAGATGTAAAAGACTATTATATTAACGCTGTTAAATCAATAAGGTGAAGGTATTTCTTTTATGAAAAATTTAAATCCCGGCTGGAAAATACATTTTATAGTGTTTGTTTTTTTTCTCCTGTCCGCATCCGGCTGCGTTTCAACATGCAGAAGCGGTAGTGATTACTGTGCCGCCAGGTATCCCGTTCTCCTGGTCCACGGGGTTGCATTCAGGGATGAAACTTTTTTTATAAAATATTGGGGGAAAATACCATCATCTCTTGAAAAGAAAGGGGCTAAAGTTTTTACCGGTAAACAGCAGGCATACGGAACTATTAAGTCCAATGCAGAGCAGTTAAGGGTGAGAGTGGAGGAAATCCTGAAAATTACCGGAAGTGATAAGGTAAATATTATTGCACATTCAAGAGGTGGACTTGAAGCGCGTTATATGATTTCCATGCTAGGGATGGAAGATAAAGTCGCATCTTTGACTACACTTGCGACACCGCACCAGGGAAGTACAATGGCGGATTTTATAATCAGGCATGCCGCAGATAAACAGCTGCTGGGAGTTGTACTCGATTTGTATGCAAAAATTATCGGAGATACAAATCCGGAAAGTCTTAATGCCGGTATTGAACTTACTACCGCCAGGATGAAACAATTTAATAAAACAGTAATAAATTCTGAATCAGTTTATTACCAGAGTTATGCCTGCGCAATAGACGGGAATTTTTTTAATCCTTTCTGGAAAGCGATGTATAAAATAATTGCAGAGAAAGAGGGAGCCAATGATGGCCTTGTGTCGGTCTCATCTGCCAAATGGGGAAATTTCCGCGGTATTGCGAGCTGTGATGGTAAACCTCTTGTTACTCATGCCGATATTGTCGGGATGCATTTTCTCTCAGGGGAGAACTGTTTTGATGCGGCGGAATTTATACAGGATGTAGTTCATGAACTTAAAGTATCCGGATATTGATCAGATTATTATATAATATTTGTTCAAATATCACGTTTTATACAAATATACAATATCAGCATTTGTCGTGGAAAAGTTAACCGCCGGGATGCCTTCAAAAGATAAATGCTGCACCGGAAAGTTAGTAAAACTACATCTCGCCCAAGACTTTGTCTTTTTGTATCCATAGGCCATTAAGCCATTTCTGAAATCTTCCCTGATAATCGGGATCGGAAATATAATCCCCGATCAGGTCATCCGTAACAGGAATCTTTTCTATAAAAACGTCGACTTCATTAATTCTTCCGCAAAGAAAATTCCAGAAATTCAGATCATGCTGAGGATACTTAATAGTAACATTTAAAATGCTGTGCAGCTGATGGCCCATGGCTGTAAAAACAAAACCTGTTCCGCCGGCTTTCGGTTTAAGAAGATTTTTAAATGGCGACTTCTGTCTTTTATGCTTTTCAGCGGTAAATCTTGTACCTTCAACAAAATTCATAATTGAGACGGGAGTAAAACTGAATTTTTCGCAGGCTTTTTTTGTGATCTCCATATCCTTCCCTCTGAGATGAGGGTTTTTCGCCAGGAAATCAGATTTAAATCTTTTCATAAACGGAAAATCAAGCGCCCACCACGCGACTCCCAGCAGCGGTATCCATATCAGCTCTTTTTTTAAGAAAAATTTAAGAAGAGGAATTTTTTTGTTGAAGACCATCTGCAGAACTACAATGTCACTCCATGACTGATGGTTTGATATTACCAGATACCATTCTTTCATAGGAAGATTAACTTCTCCGCTGATCTTTATTCTGATACCAAGCATCTTCCTGCAGATTAAAGTATTATTGTGAATCCATCCTGTTGCGATAATTATAAGTATTTTCGTGCAGATTTTCTGTATTGGTTTAAACGGCAGTAATTTGATTAGAGAGGCAATCAATAGAAAAGGGTATCCAATAAGAGTGCTTGTAAGAATCAGTAAAACAGTAATTACACCTGCAAGATTATATACGATTGATGTTATAAAGGATTCTTTCTTTAAAGAGCCGGCAGTCTTTATATTTGGTTCAGACATATTCATAGTGCTGTTAACTCCTCTATGCAGGATTGAATTAAAAACAATGTAGTGACAACTGCATATCATTATTGTTATGGCAGATAAAGATTCAATATATGGGGCTAGCTTTAGAAATGTCAACAAGTTTGATGTTTTGACTAGAATTAGAATAAGCAAAATCGGCAGAGAAATTAATGTTAAAAATAATTAAATTCCCTGCCGATTATTCTGCTCAAATGAAATTTTACAGATGATGATCAGTAGTCACTATAAAGTTTACTTCTATATAAATACTCATCCCCTTTATCGGTAAGTATTAATTTATTTCCGGATTTGAGTATAAAACCCTTATCTGCCAGTGAATTCAATATTACATCAAAATTGTCTGATAAAGCTTTTAGAGAATCATCGAGGACTTTTTTGGTATCGAGACTATCATCAGTATTTTTATTATTATGTTTGAAAACTTTTAAAATCTGGGATTCAATCTGATTAAGTTCACCTTTCATATCACCGCCTCCATTCTAGTTTTATATATTATAAATATAACATTAGAAAAGCGTAAGTCAAATTTTTGTAGTGTAATATTAAAATAAAAATGTAATAATTTACAAAATTTATCTGAAAGTGTACTGAGAGGCCGTGTTCGATATAGGGTTGCGGGGTAGAATAAAATGAATATTTATGTTACCGGTATATAAAAAAATCCTGATATAGTAATCAGGATTTTTATGGGT
>DAONFJ010000037.1:0-31207 GCA_035403545.1 Spirochaetota bacterium | reverse complement strand
GGGCTCGAACCCACGACGTCCAGCTTGGGAAGCTGACATTCTACCACTGAATTACGCCCGCATAATGAAAATATAAATATAAAAACAGCGTTAGAAATATCAATGATTATATTTTCTATTAGCAAATTTTAAAGAATATTATTCAATTATTAATTATCTGTTCTTTAACAATTGGTTGATATTTTTTTCATATCTCTTATAAGAGTTATAATTATCAGGGCATAATCTGATATTATTACGATAATATATCTAATTGAAATGAGAAATAAAATTAAAACATACAGGAAAATCCCCGCACTTCTGATAATTGCTCTGTATTTAACTCCGCTGCCGATTTATACACAGAGCACACAGGAGATGGACAGGCAGGCCCAGGAATATTTTGATAATAAAGAGTTTTCTAAAGCTGTGGCCCTCTGGCTGAATATTCTTGATGTTGATCCGAATAACATGGACGTTCAGAAAAAAGTTGAATTTCTCTATGAAATGAAACAGAAAAAAGACCTCGAACTTGAAAAATCTAAAATGAACTATAAAATTGCCAAAAAAGAGATAGGTAAAAATTTTATTCAAGGTGTAACTTTCGAAGCTCAGGAGGATAATCTGCTTTCGTCAAAAGAAAAGGCCGGGATTGCATTCGAAAGTTTTATTATAGCGTACAGAATTGATCCGAAAGACACGGACATGCAGTTAATAAGAGAAGATATGCAGAAACTCGAAAAGATTTTAGCTTCTGAAGAGAGGAGGCTTGCATTATCAAAAGAGCAGAGGGAGAGAGCTAAAGCCCTGGCAATTCTGGCAAATGCCGCTATGGATGAAGCCAGGTATAAGGATGCCCTCGGCAACTGGAGCGAAATACTCTCATTTATGCCGGAGAATGTTGAAGCCATTGAAGGGAAGAGGCAGGCGGAAATTGCTATTGATAATATTATCAGGTACGAAAGCATAAAGAGATTTCTGGCAAGCGGTAAAAGCTATTTCGAACTGAATGATTTTAAACTCGCGCGTCAGGATTTTATGAATGTTCTTCAGCTTGATCCGGAGAATACAGCAGCGCAGGATTATATTGAAAAGATAGATGAAATACTTAACAGCAAGAAAAAGTACGAACAGAGACTCAGAGAGGCTGAAACTTTTTATATATCCGGTTTAAAAAATCTGAGGGAAAATAAATTCGATGAAGCCAGAGATGAACTTGAAAATACTATTTCATTGATCGCGAATTATAAAGATGCACGGGAAAGGCTGGCAAGTATTCCAAAACTTAAAGCTGAATTTGAAAGGAGAGAGAGGGAGCGCAGGCTAAGGCAGATTAATGAGGAGTTTCAGACAGGTTTAGTAGCTCTGTCTGATTTAAGATATCAGGATGCTATTTCGGCCTTTGAAAATACATTAAGGCTTGATCCGGGTAATAAACTTGCACCTGTTTATATCCAGAGAGCAAAAGATGCGCAAAAGCTTGTAGAAGAGGAGGTTGTTGATGAAAACTCCAGCTACTATGATCTTGTAAATTCACTCGCCGTATCAGGAAAACATCTTTTTGAGTCAGGGAAATTTGAAGAATCGAAGAAAAGATGGAATCAGATCCTTGAACTGTTTCCTTCAAACAGGATTGCCAATGAGTATATTTTTAAATGTGAATTAAGACTGAATCCCGAAACAGGAGAAACAATAGTTAAAAAAATGGTTGCCGAGGGAGAAGATTTCCTTAAGTTTAAAGAATACAGGAGTGCTGCCAGAAAATTTCAACTTGTTAAATCTATTTATCCTGATTACCCTGAAATTGAGAATCTGCTGAAAAGGGCCGAAAGAGAACAGGTATATACCGGGTCAGCGGCTTTAACCCAGGAAGATAAAAATGATATTGATAGAAGATATAATCTGGGCATGTCTTATTATCAGAAAGGCGGGGATGATAATATCCGTAAAGCTCTTGTCGAATTAAGATGGGTTGCCGCAAAAGATCCTGGTAATATTAAGGCGGTTGTCGCAGTTAACAAAATTGAAGCACAGTTGAGGGTCGGTTCCTCAACCGCGAAGACCGGAGGTTCAAAACTTACTCCGGAACAGGAAGCTCTGGCCAGGAAGTATTATTATAGCGGAATTAATTATTACTCGAATAACGATTTTAAAAGAGCAATTGCAGAGTGGAGAAAAGTAATCGCCATTGATCCGAATCACACAAGGGCAAAAAATAATATAAGAAAATGTCTGGCGCTGCTTGGTCAGTGAAGTACATGAAAGGATAATATAAAGATGAAAGAAGATCCGTCAAAGAATAAACCTGTCCATAGAAAAATCAGGTTCGGAATAAGTCTTAAGTTTTCCCTTGCAATTATTTCACTCGTTTCTGTTATTATATTGACCATTTCTGTTTTCATCGTATACCGGGAGAGCGGTTTACTTAAAGAACAGGTTTTTAATTTTACTAAAAGAGAAATAGTACATCTCGGCAATACCGCCCAGCAGACTATCGGATATGAAGAGCTTACCCTTTCCGATGCTATAAATGAATTAAAAAAAATTGGATATTACAAATATGTGTTTGTCCTCGGGAGTAATAATGAAGTGCTCTATTACTTTGACAGAAGAGGTGCGGATGGTGATGTACAGCATGAAGAGAGAAAACAGTTTAATGATTCTATTATAAGAACGCTTGAGGGAAGAAGCGATCCTGATTCTATAGACGTTATTGATTATAAAGATGAACCGTCCGGCGGAATAATTTATGATTTTTCAAAAATAGTCTACAGCAGGGCGGATAGTAAAATTAAAGCGGGTGTGGTAATTATCGGGATGTCGGATATTGTTATCCGTTCAGAGATAGCAAATATCAAGCGGCTTATAATGTTCATTTTTTTCGGATACCTGGCCATTTCCATACTGGGAGCTGTTGTACTCTCAATGATAATTATCCGTCCGATAAAGAAGATATCGCATGGTGCATCGGTAATAGGGCAGGGGGATTTTTCATACAGAATTGAATTAAACAGTTCGGATGAACTCGGGATGCTTGCCGCTGAATTCAACCAGATGACCGAGATGATACAGAATTCGAAAGAGAAAGAAATAGAAACAAGGATTATGAATGAACAGCTGGAAATAGCCAGGGATATCCAGGAGGGACTGAATCCAATGGGCTATTACAATAAAAATGGTATTCAGATAAAAGGGTCCACTAAAGCGGCTAAAGGGGTAGGGGGAGATTACTTCGATTACATTGACATTGATGATGACAGGGTGTGTGCGCTGATAAGTGACGTTTCGGGAAAAGGTGTTCCTGCTTCTCTGGTAATGGTTATGATAAGAACGGTATTCACCTCTTACATTTCAAGGAAGGATATTGACTGCGCCAGTGTTGTAACTGCGATAAATGATTCACTCAGCGCTGATTTCGCGATAGATAAATTTGCCACACTTTTTTTTATGATATATAACAGGGCTACGGAGGAGTTGTCTTTTTCCAATGCCGGCCATGGCCCGCTGTTCTGCTACAGAGCGGCGGAGAATGCGTGCACCAGAACATCACTTGATGGTGTACCTATCGGTATTATGGAGGAAGTGGAATATAAACAGGCGAAGGTTAAGTTCCATCCGGGCGATATGGTCGTATTATATACAGATGGTATCACGGAAATGAGGAATGCCAACAAAGAGGAATACGGGTTGCCCAGAGTCCATAGACTGCTCATGAATAATCATAATTTAAGTGCCGCCGAGTTTCTTGAACTTCTGATTAACGACGTGGAAATGTTCAGAGGGGATACTCCTCCTCATGATGATACTACTGCTATGGTTTTTAAAAGAGAAAAATAAAGCCTGTGAATTATCGGGGGCTCCATGCGACCGCAAAAATTGCGGGCGCCAATAAACAAAAAACCGGTTTTAAAAACCGGTTTTTTGTTTATTGAATATTATTAAGTTCTTATAATAATTCATCTTCTGAATCATATATTGTAAAAAATTTGTCGAGGGTTGCAAGTTTCAATATGTTCAAAACATCATCATGAATATTCATAAGAGCGAATTTTCCATTATGAGCTTTCATCTTTTTCATGCCTGCAACGAGCGCACCTATTCCGGATGAATCCATATAGTTAACTTTTTTCATATCAACTATAACACTGTTATGCTGACCGTCTGTTATACTGAACAGAGCTTTCTTTAATTCACTGACATTATATAGGTCGACTTCGCCGCTTACGTCGATAATCTTATGCTCACCAATGTCTCTAAATTCGATATTCACGAATTCCTCCGAATTTAATTATCACTTTACTCTGCTATAATGGTTTTTTTTGTAAAGTAATAATTTTTAAAATATACTTATGTTTGATATAACTGTTCAAAAACCGGGAGAAATGAGTTAAACTGCACCAGTTTTTTTTATTCAAGGGTAATTTAAACATTTTTTTATTTGGTGTCAATAAATAATTTATCAATAAAGCCGGAAAGATCAAGGAAATTGTTCACTTCTTTCATTTCCTTACAGTAATAACCGTAAAGTGAAGCCAGGCTGTCATTCCAGTCCCACAAATGTTTTTTATCAGGATTGAGCCAGAATACATTTCGTGTTTTGTCATGGATTTTCTGAAATGAGTCGAGCCCGGGATCATTATCGTTGTTTCTCGCATCACCCAGTATCAGCACAGATGTTTTTCTTGTAAGAGCGTCACTGTGATTTTCAATAAACTGGTCGAAGCATCTTCCGTAGTTGCTTCCCCAGCCGTAAGTAAAGTTAATATCAGTGAACATGGAATTAATTGCTCTTTCCGGATCCATCTCTCTGAACAGATCTGTAATTTCGACCATATTGCTGATAAAAGCAAAAGTTCTTACTTTGGAAAAAAGACTCTGAAGACTATATGTTAGCAGAAGCATAAAACGTGAATACTGGTTGACCGATCTCGAAACATCAACCATTACTACAAGTTGAGGACGGTCAATTTTTTTTGTTTTGTAGAAAAGTTTAAATGGGACTCCTCCATACTGCAGGTTGGTTCTGAATGTCCGCTTTATATCAATACCGCCATGTTTTACTCTTTTTTTTCTTAGTGAGATTCTGCTTTTGAGCTTCTGGCCGAACCTGTTGACAATCTCTCTCATCTCCTTAATTTCCTGGGGAGTCAGCTGATAGATGAATTTGTTAAGCAGAAAATCCTCTCTATTCTTAAGAGTCTTACCTATATTTCTTCTGGTAATTTTGAGGTTGATCATGTTTTTAATTATGGCAAGAATCTCATCCATATTTTTCTGATCAGTTTCACCGCTTTCACTACGGGAGTAGTATGAACCGGTTGCCCCGCCCCGTGAACGGAATATTCCCATCCCTTCTCCGCCGCCTGATGAGTCAGATTCCGGTAGATCGTCAAGAAACATCTGCATGATCTCTTCTGCGGATTTTTCTAACAGTATTGCGGGATCAAGTGAATCAATAAATTTTTCAAGCTGCGAATCGATCTCATTTACCACATTGTTTGAAACTCTATCGGTGAAATTTATAAGATCATCACTGTCCATGCCGTCAAAGAACCGCTGGCGGCTGCTGAAGTATTCATCAAAACATCTGTCAAATACAGGTATATCGGTGTAATCTTTAACGAGTGTAGTTTTGAGAGTCTGCCTGAATATATTTTTTTCTTCAAGTTCTATTTCTGTAACTGCATTGAACAGAGCTATAACTTCATCTGCAGATATTGTAATATTTGCATCCCTCAGTATTTCGATAAACTCAAAGAGCTTGCCGGAAATATGGCTTTGATTTATTACGGGGTTCATATCAGTTAAGGAAAACCTCTTTAGATTGAGAAATAGCCAGCTTTATATCCTTTTCATATTTTAAAATAAAATTAAGAGTTTCCATAGCAATGGCCGGATCAAGATCCTGATAGCCAAGGAGCACAAGCGCTTTGGTCCAGTCGAGAGTCTCACTGATACTCGGTTCTTTTTTCAGCTGGAGTTTTCTTATCCTCTGAACTGTTTCTACAATCTGTCTGGTCATCCTTGGGCCGCTGTCAGGTACTTTAAGTGATACTATTTTTTCCTCCAGCTCAAGTGTTGGATAGTCAATATAAAGATGGAGGCATCTTCTTTTAAGCGCATCGGACATCTCCCTCGCGCTGTTGGATGTAAGAAAAACAAAAGGTTTAACGTCAGTTTTAAAAGTTCCAAGTTCCGGGATAGTTACCTGGAAATCGGAGAGTACTTCAAGAAGAAATGCTTCGAATTCAGAATCGGATTTATCGATTTCGTCTATGAGAAGTACTGATCTTCTGTTGTTGGTTATTGATTGAAGGATAGGCCTTGGTATAAGAAATTTTTCAGAGAAAAATACATCTTCTGATGAAGTAAGTTTTTCTATCGATCCTTTGAGTGTCTCCTCGGAGCCCATGATTTCTGAAAGTTTATCTTTTAATATCTGTGTATACAGGAGTTGTTTGGCATACTCCCATTCGTAGAGCGCTTTTGATTCATCAAGCCCTTCGTAGCACTGCATTCTGATCAGGTCGATGTTTAAGGCTGAGGCTATGCATTTTGCAAGTTCAGTTTTACCAACTCCTGCCGGTCCCTCTACAAGGACAGGTTTTTCCAGTTTCAGTGCGAGATATACTGTTGTTGCAATCTCTTTGGAGGCGATATATTTTACTTTTTCGAGTTCTTTTATTGCTTCTTCAACACTTGTAAACATAACTGCACCATCATTTTTTTAATTTATCCCTACAGGATATTCATTACTATTTTTTTCAAGAAATAAATCGGTTTTAAAGTTATCTTTTGCGAAGCTCCGCACATTCGGAGCGGATGGAGTATACATAAATTTATGGTTTTACCCTTTAAGGTTATCAAACAGGAAAAGATCCCTGAGTCTGGTTTTTTCCTGTTCCGGGATGAGATTTTCAGCTTTTATGTATGCTTTTTTAAATGTGTCGATAACAGGTAACATCTTCTGCAGCGGAATATTTTGAGTTTCTATTTTTTCACTGTAAACTGCTTCGTCAATCTGTTTTGTAACTGAAGAAGACTGCATTTCCATAAGCGAAGAGATTTCGTCATATGCGGAAATCCCGGCACCGGCATCATTTAATATTTTTTCAGCATACAACAGAAACGAAATGAAGGCTTCAAGTATAAGTGCCCGCTCTAAAATTCCAAATTTTTTTACAAGCCTTCTTATCATCGAAGGATCAATTCGCGGTATCTGGAAATGCTGTACTGCCGTGTTGTTTAATATCAGTTTTGTATGGCTTACGCTTTTCATTATATCAAGTTTAAGATCAGGACGTGAACCGTCAGGCAGTTGAGCCGGATCGATCAAGGCTATATGGCTGATTTTTTCATCTCCGGCCATCCTGCATGTTACCATCATAAGTTCAGCATTCCTGCCTGCTGTAATAAATTTTTTTTCTCCGTTGAGAATAAATCCGTTTCCGGATTCGGAGAGTATCACCGGCTCTGCCGGATTTTCAGAGTGAGCAAGTGCACATAATGAATTATGATTTATTGTTCCGAGCATGGTTGAGAGGTCTTTTTCGTCTTCAGATCTTAAAACAATCTCTTTCAGGATAGGGCGGATGAGTGCAGCCTGTACAATCCATAAAACGGAGAGCCCGAGATCTCCAGTTTCTCTTGTTATTAATGTTGATGGCCTGCCTATTCTGTAAAGTGTCAGATCCGGTCTGAACTGATCCGAGAGTTTTATCCAGATTTCTTTCTGTTCAGGTATATCGGTAGTTCTTTTCAGATAGCTAGATTTAATCAGGTCCAGTAGTTCTATCATAGTTTTACCTCTATATCATCAGATGATAATATCAGCGGGTTAAAGTCAAGCGATGTATTGAGTTTGCCGCAATAAAAAGTTTAATGCTTTACATAATATGCGTCACACGGTTTTTTGATTCAGCCAGTCGGACATTGATATAGAAACTGAAAAGTTGCTTCAGCCTCTCACCTGCAGACGGAAATTTATATCATCGTGAAATACTAATCTATTCAGGGTACTAATGAGAAAAAAAAATTATGTTTTCACTAATGTCTATCATATTGATAAAAAAGCGGAAGAGGTATGGGGAAGAGTTGTAGATGTCGAGTCATGGCCCTCTATCTGGAAATATTTCCGTTATGTAGCTATAGAGGGTGATGAAGAAACACTGAAAGCCGGGAGTGTCATACACTGCAGAGTCCGGGCTGCGATGTTTTATAAGCTGGATTTTGCGGTCACAATAAAAGAAATTGTACCTTGCACAAAACTGACAGTTATATGCAGCGGAGACCTGGAGGGCGAGGGGATCTGGCTTCTCAACAGCGGCGGAGGTTCGGTTGAATCACGTTTCGAATGGAATGTAACTACAGACAATATGTTTTTAAAATTTATTGAAATGCTGCCGTTCGGAAGAAGAGTACTTCAGTTTAATCATAAACTTGTAATGGAAGAGGGGTATAGGTCATTTCTCATGGAATGAAGCGCTCATAAACTTTTTTAATCCGGATAAAGTTTTGTAGGGGATTACCCATCCCCCCATACTGACGATAAAATCCGGAACATTGCCTCCTGATTCTCCAGCTACAGAAAATTTAACTTCCGTCGAACCGGGGCTGATCTCCTCGAGGGTAACTGTCCCTTCCATCTCATAAATACGCAAACAATCCGGATTTAAAGATTTGTATTTTTCCGCGTCCCCTTTCCTGAGGGAACTCATCGTGAATATTCTTTTGCCGGAATTATAAGTTGCCTTTATTCTGATTATAGAATCTCTTTTACTTACAGGCCATGGGGGAGCTGTTATATAGTAGGCGATTATCTCATTGGCACTTATTTTTGTGATGTTTTCCGAGTATACACAGTCTGCCATCCAGGAATAATTTGTCGGGATATCAAGTACAGCCCGGGTTATCGGTTCAGGTGGTGTATTGATGGAGGTGATCGCCAGAAATTCAAATAATCCTTTAGAAACTCCGGCGCGATGGAAAATTTTTATACCGGAAAGAGTACGTGAATATTCCCATGTTTTATCATTCTGTTGAGGAACAGCGGGAGTTGATAAAAACAACACCAGGAGGATATTAAGGATTATTATTTTATTCAACCGCATATCCTGCCTTGTAAAAATATTATTTCAGGACCAGAAATTTACATTCTTACTTATCCGCAGTTCCGTGCTGCATATTCCCGTCAGACGGGACATCTGCTGCATGTCCTGTGTATGTCTGAATAACTTTTCCGTTTGTGATAAATGAAAGGCCGACCCCCTGTCTTGTACTGATCATAACGGCTTCAACTACCGGACTTTGAATATTTTTTTTAGCGACCCATTTAACAATAAATGAAGAGCCTGTTCCGCCGGAGATATCGCTTTCAGCAATCACAAGATCAAAGGTTTCAAGAGGCTTTACTTTAAGTATTTTGTTAAGGAATTTTTTTACCAGTTCACCCTTTGAATTATAATAATCAATTTCCTGAAGATACAATTCACCGTCTCTATCAACATTTCTTATGTTTAGTGTCGCAGTCAGGTTGTAGAGGCTTGTGCTGTCTTTAAAGTATACGCTTGAATATATCGGTACATATACAGTCTCGCCATCTGCGATTGATGAGCTGTCAAAAGCTTTCTCTATTTCATGAGACTTAATATTGACAGAATTCTTTTTGTTAAAGAATTCAACTGTGTTAACCTGTGATTCTCCGCATGAAAAGTAAAGAAGAGATGACAGTATTACAACGGATATTCTCTTTAAAGTCATATATGCCTCTCCCTGGAAGATTTTCTGGTACGCATATGATTCTTGTTCCATACAGCAAGGACAGCTGCCCCTTGCTGTATTCTCCTGCCGTACATATTTTAAACTATTTCTTCTTTGTACTCTTTCCGTTTTTTTTGTTTCTCAATAATGATTCCACTTTAAGCGGGAGTCCGTAAATGTTAAGGAAACCTGTAGCATCCTTCTGATCGTAGAGTGTGCTTGCGTCGAAGGTCGCGATATCCGGTTCGTAAAGTGTATCGTCTGACTTTCTTCCAACCAGGGTACAGTTCCCTTTATACAGTTTGAGTCTTACAACTCCATTAACATATTCCTGAGTTTTGTTAATGAAAGCATCCAGTGCTTCACGTTTTCTTGAAAACCACAGGCCGTTATAGATAAGCCGTGAGTATTCATTCGCGAGATCATCTTTGAAGTGCTGAGTGTCCCTGTCGAGCGTTATGGATTCAAGATCCCTGTGTGCGATCATAAGAACGGTTCCTGCAGGTGTTTCATACACACCGCGTGATTTTATGCCCACAAGCCGGTTCTCTACTATATCAACACGGCCGATTCCGTTTTCGCCTGCAATTTTATTAAGCTTTTTCATCAGTTCAACAGGTTTGAGTTTTTTACCGTCGATTGCGACAGGTTCGCCTTTCTTGAATTCAATCTCGATATACAAAGGTTTGTCCGGCGCTTTCTCTGGAGATTTTGTTAGCAGGAACATGCTTTCATCAGGTTCACGGTAAGGATTCTCAAGGATACCGCCCTCGTATGATATATGGAGGATATTTCTGTCCATACTGTACGGCTTATCTTTAGTTATTGGAAGCGGAATGTTGTGTTTCTCAGCGTAATCAAAAAGTTTAGTCCGTGAATCGAGTTCCCACTCTCTCCATGGCGCAATAATTTTAAGATCAGGGGCGAGAGATTTGAACGCCATTTCAAAACGGACCTGATCGTTGCCCTTGCCTGTCGCTCCGTGGCATACCGCATCAGCATTCTCTTTCCTCGCGATTTCAATCTGGCGTTTTGCAATTACCGGCCGCGCAAGTGATGTCCCGAGAAGATACCTGTCCTCATATATCGCATTGGCTTTTATTGCCTGGAAGATGTAATCCGTTACAAACTCTTCTGTCAGATCTTCTATATAGCATTTGCTCGCGCCTGTTTTTTTCGCCTTTTCTTTGAGTCCGTCAAGCTCCTCCTCCTGTCCGATATTCGCAGCATATGCGATTACTTCGCAGTCATAGGTCTCTCTCAGCCATTTGAGAATGATCGAAGTATCCAGGCCTCCGGAGTATGCAAGCACGACTTTTTTTATTTTTTTCATTATGAGTTCCTCGCTGTTTGAGTTTTATATTTTGTCTGTCTCCCCTATCTCTAATGTGGGAGATGTCGCCATAGCGACAGAGGGGAGAGTGAGTAATATTTTACTTACTCTATGGTAAAAGACAGTTGAATTTAGTAAACTGTCCATCCCCCATCCCCCATCCGCCCTGCGGGCACCTTCTCCATGAAAGACCGGGAAGGCTGAAAGTAAAGTTAATATTAAAATTATTTTCCCATTAGTGCACAGAGTACCGCTTTCTGGCAGTGCAGCCTGTTTTCGGCCTGATCAAATACTATCGAATGCCTTCCGTCCATTACTTCGTCAGTTATCTCCTCGCCCCTGTGGGCAGGAAGACAGTGAAGCACTTTTGTATCTTTTCCTGTTTTTTTGATGAGGTCCATGTCGACCTTGTAATTTAAAAACGGTTTCTTCTTTTTAGCGGCGTCTTTTTCCTGGCCCATGCTTACCCACACATCAGTGTAAATATAGTCAGCGCCTTCAACAGCTTTATCTACATCGTTCGTGATTACGATCTTTGAGTATGAGTTTGCCGCAAGTTTATACGCTTTTTCAACTATAGCCATTTCAGGCTCAAATTTTTTCGGGCATGCAATGGTTATATCTGTTCCGAGTATTGCTGCACCGATAAGAAGAGAGTGTGCCATGTTGTTGCCGTCGCCGATATATGTCATTTTGACTTTTGCGATATCCTTCTCTCTCTCAAAAATTGTGAAATAGTCAGCCAGGGCCTGGCATGGGTGAAACGAATCGGTCAGCCCGTTGATTACAGGAATGTCAGCATGTTTTGCAAGCTCTACGACTTTCTCATGTCCGAATGTTCTTATCATGATACCGTCATTATATCTTGAAAGAACACGCGCAGTGTCGGCGATAGTCTCCCCGCGTCCGAGCTGGATATCATTGCTGCTGAGAAAAAGCGCATGGCCTCCAAGCTGAAGCATCCCTGTCTCAAAAGATACTCTGGTCCGCGTTGAGTTCTTTTCAAAGATCATTGCAAGAGTTTTATTTTCGAGTACTTTCGAAAATTTTTTTTTCTTTACATCTTTTTTAAGTGTTGCCGAACATTCGAAGAGTCTTAACATATCTTCTCTTGTTATGTCCGCAAGTGTAAGAAAATCTTCACTGCTTATGCGGGGTATTTTCATATGATTCACCATTCTTTAAAATTAATTTTTCAAAAATATCCATTCCCTCTTCAAGGGTCTTCATGCTGATGTTAAGAGGAGGCATTATTCTTATGACATTACCTGCTACGCAGTTTATAATCAGTTTTTCATTGAGAGCTTCCTTTACCAGCGGTTTACCTTCCTCCGCAATTTCAACCCCGATGTGAAGCCCCATGCCTCTAAGGCTCTTGATATATCCGGTCTTCTGCTTGATCTTTTTAAGCCTGTCAAACATGTAGAGTGATGACGCATTTACGGCTGAAACAAACTGTTTCTTTTTCACTTCGTTTAATACGGCAGATGCCGCAGCGCATGCAAGATGGTTTCCTCCGAATGTTGTTCCGTGAGATCCTTGGGGAAAATGTTCCGAAAGGAAATTTTTAGCATGGATTGCCCCGATCGGAATACCTCCGCCAAGCCCCTTGGCCAGAGTGAGTATGTCCGGTGTAACGTTATAATGCTGATGAGCATAAGTCTGCCCCGTCCTGCCTATACCGGTCTGAACTTCATCGATGATTGTCAGAATACCTTTCTGGTTGCATGTTTCGAAAATTTCTTTTACAAAATCAGCATCGGCGACATTTATTCCGCTTTCACCCTGTATCAGTTCAAGCATAACAGCTGCTATGTGTTTGTCGCGTTTCAGTATTTTTCTGATAGCCTTTTTATCGTTATACGGAGCGTATATAAAACCAGGGACTATCGGGCCGAATCCGGCATGGATTTTTGACTGCGCTGTGGCGGACATCGAACCGAAAGTCCTTCCGTGGAATGACCCTGTAAAAGTAACAATTTTAAATTTTTTTCTGTGTATGCTGATCCCGTAACGCCTCGCGAGCTTGATGGCCGCTTCATTGGCTTCAGTTCCGCTGTTTACAAACAGGGATTTGCCGGGAAATGATGTTTCTGATATCAGCCTTGCGGCTTCAATCTGTTCCTGGTTTAAAAACAGATTCGAGGAATGGATGATTTTATCGATCTGGCCGTGAAGGGCTTTCTGGTACGCTGCGTTTGAATATCCAAGGGCGGATACTGCTATGCCGGATAAAAAATCGACATATTTTTTATTGTCCTGGTCATAGAGGTAGGAACCATCACCTTTGACAAACGCAGCCGGAAGTCTTTCTCCATAGTTCTGGAAAAGAAACTCTTTGTCGTCGTTCATAATCTTTGTAAGTTTTGATGAACCCAATGTTTTACTCCATTACGTAAAGTTAGGTGCAGCCGCTAAACAGAGTTTGTGACCGCAGGCCCCATGCGGAGCCTCTTGCAGATTGAGTTATTTATGCTGACTGTACCTCAATCCTGTAATTCCGGAAACACTTATAACTCCCGCTCGTTTATATCGTACGGGAGTTATAAATTTTCACACTGTTTATTTATAAAGTATTGATTTAACCCGGATTTTACTGTCAATTATTAAAATAAAAACGTGGCAATTTTAGAGGAGATTTTCAGATATAGGAAAGGTTTTCAGAATTCTCCGGATTACAGCTAACAGCATCTCCGGCGGTAATCCTGTATTTGCGCATTTTCCTCAAATAGATTTATTTAAGCATTATTTTGCGGCAACAATATCATTTAAGTCTTTTTTCGGAGGATTCCGGCGGTTTTTCCGGAACGATTCAGGCTCCGGATGATATGCGGTCAGTCATCCTCTCCGTCATCATCATCTCTGAACTTAAGGTCTTTATTGAGTATTCCAATCGCGAATTCTCCTTTTTCTGTAAGGGTGTCAATTATAGAATTCATACTGTCGGAGTTAAAGTTGATGTACTCTTCAAATTTTTTGGTCATCTCCCGCCCGATTACGATTTCTCTCCCGGGAAATACTTCTCCAATGTCTTTCAGCGTTTTTTTTATTCTATGGGGAGATTCATAAATGACAAGAATCCCTTCGTGAGTTTTAAGCCTGTTCAGTTCGTTTACTCTCTTTCCCGGTTTTTTACTCAGAAAACCGCCGAAGAGAACAGTTTTTTCCGGAAATCCCGATATTGAAATGAGAGTGGTGAGAGCGGATACTCCCGGAACGGGAATTACATTTACTCCCTCTTTTCTTGCCATAGATACGATTTTACTCCCGGGATCTGAAAGTCCGGGAGTTCCTGAATCTGTCATATAGCCGATATTGATACCATTTTTTACTTCGCTGATGAGTGACAGAATTTTTCTGTCATCAGAGTGCATGTGAAGCGACCGGAGCGGTTTGTTCATTCCGTGATATGACAGCACTCGTGCCGTCTGCCTTGTATCTTCACAATATATTATAGCCACGGTTTCTTTTAACACGCGGAGTGCCCTTAACGTCATATCCTCCGGATTTCCAATCGGTGCTGCTATTATGTAGAGAGATGCTGTTTCGCTCATATTTTTTCCTTTTATGGGACTTCCTGGGCCTCACCCGCGCTGCTGCGCCCCCTCTCCGGAATGGAGAGGGTTTTCGTAACATTAAAAGTATTCTGCTGCAATCATTATTTCCCATTAATGTATGGTTTTCAGTATTGCAGAACATTTTCACTGTGACCTCCCCCTCTCTTTAAGGAGAGGGGGCCGGGGGGTGAGGTCTATTATGTTTATCACCTTAATTTTTCTAATTATTAATTTTGTATTGAAAATTTGTAAATAACATATTTAAGTAATTGTATATTATTTCTTACGTTGCCGCAGGAACAGACCGCTACCTGTCAATGCGGTAACGGCAATGAAAAATCTGACGGCGGTAAACACTTGTTTGACCAGAATGCACTCCGCATCATTGACGCAATAAATATTCCGGTAATTATAACCGATGAATCCGGTATTATATGCGGAAGAAACAGATCTGCGGTTATTTTTTTTAATAGTGATATTTTTGCAGGCTCGGAGATTACAGGGCTTTTACCTCTGGTAGGATTTAAAGGAAACAGCGAAATTACCTCCCTTAAGGATGGAGAAACGTGCTATTTTTTTGAAGTATATGCCCTGGTGAATGGTAAGCAGAAAGAGGTTGATGTTGATGTCGTTCTTTTACAGAATGATGAAGGCAGGAGTTACATCTGCACGATTAAAGATATAACAATATATTCAGAGCTGATGAACAGCATTAATAAATTCAGCAGCATAGTTGAAAACAGCCCTGCGTCGGTAGTAATAACAAATATTAGCGGAGATATTGAATTCCTTAACAGTAATTTTCAGCAGCTTACAGGCTACAGCTATGATGAGTTAACCGGAAAAAATATAAGTATGCTCAAATCCTCCTTCAGAAAAAAAGACTTCCGGAAGAGTGTCAGGGAAACTTTAAAAAGCGGAGATAAGTGGAAAGGTGAACTCCTTAATGTTTCGAAGAATGGAAATGCGTACTGGGTCCTCGCGACAATTTCGCCGATTGTAAATAAAAATAATGAGATAACAAATTATATATCCATTCAGGAGGATATTACCTACCTGAAAAAAATTGAGGAGAACCTTAAGCAGTCTGAAGAGAAATTCAGGGTTTTGTTTGAAACACTCCCCGAGGGTATTGTTGTAACAGACCTTTCCGGTATGATAATGCAGGTGAATCAGGCTTACCTGAAAATACACAGGTATAACAGGCGGAGAGCGATTGTCGGAAAAAATATTTATGATGTTGCTGATAAACAGGTGAGTCTTCTTCTGCGTTCACTTTTCGAAACAGCAGAGAAGAATGGTTATAGCGAATTAGCCAGTTATGAAATAAATAATGGCAGTAAAGTTTATGTTGATACCCAGGCCGCATTGATGACCGGAGAGAAGGGTCCTATCGGTTTTGTTGTCCTTGCCGGAGACAATACAAACAGAAGAAATGCCGAGACTGCTCTTCGTGAAAGTGAGGCAAGGAACCGTGCGCTGATTGAAGCTGTACCCGATATAATGTTCAGGGTGAATAATCAGGGAGTTTACCTTGACAAAATGCTCGGAAATAAAATTACCGAAGTATTTCCTGAAAGCATCGCCGTTGATACTGTAAGATATATTTCCGAAGCGATTAGATCCAGAGAGATTCAGATCTTCGAATATCCTGTAATAATTTCAGGGAGTGAGGAATTCTACGAGTCAAGATTTATTGCCATAGAGGATGATGAAGTCCTGATAATACTCAGAAATGTTACAGAAAAACATACAGCGATGATGCAGATTGAAGATGCGCGCAGAGAGGCGGAGCTTGCGAACAGGTCGAAGAGTGAATTTCTCGCGAACATGAGCCATGAAATCAGGACTCCGCTGAACAGTATTACCGGGTTCATCGAGCTTCTTATGCGCAGCAGGCTTGAAGACAACCAGAAGGAATATCTCGGGATAATCAAGAAAAGCGCGTCAGGTCTTCTTGAAATAATAAATGATATACTTGATTTTTCGAAAATTGAAAGCCATAAACTCGAACTTAACAAAGTGGAGCTTAATCCGTTTACCGAATTTGAATCAGTTGTGAGATTGTTTAATGTAAAGGCCGGACAGAAGGGAATGAGGTTTTTTTCATTCATTGATCCGCGTATACCCGAAAAAATTATTTCAGATCCGCTCAGGATAAAACAGGTTCTTTCCAATCTTTTAAGCAACGCAATCAAGTTTACTCCGGAAGACGGCCTGGTAATAATCGAGATCAATTTATCAAGGAATAAAGACGGGTTCTGTCTCATAAATTTTTCAGTAGCAGATACAGGTATCGGAATTCCTGAGCGGAAGCAGAAACAGATCTTTGAAGCATTTACCCAGGCTGACAGTTCAATCACACGGCGATTCGGAGGTACCGGCCTTGGCCTGAGCATTAGCGCAAGCCTGGTAAGGCTTCTCGGAAGTGAAATTGTTGTGGAAAGCGTTATGGGCGTCGGGAGTAAATTTTATTTTACATTGGAAGCTGAAGTAAGCATAGATTCGTGCCCTGCGGATTTAATCAGAAATTCAGGTGTTGCTGCGTGTATTGTAACCGGCAATCCCGAGGATTATTCATTTAAGAATCTTGAAGCATATCTGGCTGCATGCGGCTGTGAAATAAAAGTATTCAGCGATTTATTATCCGCGTCTGAAACAGAATGTGATGTCATTTTTATTGTAAGACCGTCTTTTCCTCTGCAAAGCGTGACTGTAAAAGATTTCAATCGTTTCACACAACCGGTAGTGGCTATATTTGATAAAGATGATGAAGGCGATTTTATACCTGAAGTTAGAAAATTATTTTACGGCGTCCTCAGCCATCCTCTGACCCCTGATGTTATATTTAAAACTCTAACCGGAATAGCAGATTTAAACAGGCTGGAAAAAAATCTGTTTGAAGAAAATGAAGTTCCGGTTAACCTTAAATTCTCCGGGAAAGTTCTTGTCGGCGAAGATAACAGTATTAATCAGAAACTTATGATGCTGCTCCTGAAGGATTATGGACTGGAGGTTGATCTTGCCGGAAACGGCCTTACTGTTTTTGAAAAATTCCGGAAGAATAAATATGACCTTATACTGATGGACATTAATATGCCTGCAGCGGACGGTCTTGAAACAGCACACATGATACGCGATTATGAAAAAGAAAAGAATATTGAGGCTGTACCTGTTGTCGCTCTTACAGCAAAAGCTCTTAAGGGAGACAGGGAGATTATTGCTGAAAGCGGAATGAATGATTACCTCGCGAAACCCGTAGAGATGGATAAACTCGAAGCGGTATTGCTGAAATACCTGCATGTCTTTAAATCTGAAAAACTCAGTGAAGAAATTCCGGGAAATGAGATGGATGCATCCGCTCCGGTTTACTATGATTTAAAGAAAACGGCTGCCGAACTGAAAATTCCTGTTAATGTTCTTGTTAATATCGGGCGGGATTTTTTTGATGATACTTTAATTACCGTTGATGATATCAGAACAGCATCTGAAACATTTTCATATAAAGATATCACCGCTCTATCTCATAAAGTCCGAGGGGCGGCGGCAAATTTGAGATTTGTCAGGCTTTCGGAATTCTTCTCAGAGCTGGAGGAAAAATCCTCTCAATCCGAAAAGAATTTTGATTATGCCGGAATGATAAGTAATATAATAAATGAAATAGATCATCTAAGAAACTATTTTTAATCAGGAGTTCAGTATGAATACTATCCTTGCGATTGATGATGATAAAACAACACTCGGCATCCTTGAATCACAGCTTAACGGGCTCGGCTACAGGGTCTTTACCGAAAGGGCTGCTGTAAAGGGCGTGGAGATTGCAAAAGGATTTAATCCGGATGTTATATTGCTTGATCTGCATATGCCTGTCATGGATGGATTTGAGGTGCTTGGTGCTTTAAGACGGGACAAAACTACGCGCGATATCCCGGTAATAATGTTAACATCGAACAAGGAGAAGGAGACCGTTGTTGAAGCAATGCGCCATGGAGTTGTCGATTACATAGTGAAGCCTTACAATCCTGATAAGCTTAATCTTAAAATCAGGGCTGCGATTAATTATGGCGGCATGAAGAAGCAGCAGAATACAGATATATTTATAGAGATCAACAGAAAAGGGGACATGACAGTTGTAATGATGAGAGGGAGTGTTACAGAGAAAGGATTTCAGAATGATGTAAAAACTGTCTTTAATGCTTTTTTCATGAAGCAGGTTCATGGGAAAATCTGTATTTTTGATATAAGAAATGTAAATGAAATGGAGAATCAGGATATTGAAGAATTTGTGAGAATTATCAATATGTTCTCTGATTCTAAAAAGAAGATTGTTGCCGGAAGGCATTACGGAGCGATTGTAGCTACAACTAATCTTGAAGAACTGGCTGAACTCTTCCTGTCATTCGGCGACCTTGAACTTGCAATGAATGTAGTTTAACCGGGATCTAGTGGCCGGCAGCCCCTTGAAAGACCCGCAAGGCTCTCTCTGCAATTATAAAAACGGAGTTTTTGTGATTACCTCATAATCTGTTGACAGCAGAAATACCCGTTGTATTTATTGCATTATGAAACTATCTATAATAAAAAAAGACAATAAAACCGGAGCCCGGGCCTGCGAAATTGAAACCGCCCGGAGTGTAATAAAAACCCCTGTTTTTATGCCGGTTGCAACCCGCGGAGCAATCCGCGCTCTTACCAAAGCGGATGTTGAAAGTATCGGCTTTGATATAATTTTATCAAATACGTATCACATATATATGCGTCCCGGAACTGATGTAATCGCAGCCGCAGGCGGACTGCACAAATTTATGAATTATAAAAGTTCACTACTAACCGATTCCGGCGGGTTCCAGGTATTTTCTTTAAGCAATCTCTGTAAAGTCAGGGAGGATGGAGTTGAGTTTAATTCACATCTTGACGGGTCAAAACATTTTTTTACCCCGGAAAAAGTTCTCGATATACAGAGGGTGATCGGCTCAGACATAATGATGGTTCTTGACCAGTGTACCGATTATCCCATTGAAAAGGACAAGGCTGCTGCCGCGATGGAGAGGACTATTTCATGGGCGGAAAGATCAAAAATATATTATGACAATACATTTGATAAAGAGCTGCAGGCATGTTTCGGTATAATTCAGGGAAGTATATTCTCCGATCTGAGGAAAGAATGCGCTGACCGTCTTGTTGAACTTGATTTTCCGGGATATGCAATCGGAGGATTATCCGTTGGCGAGCCAAAAGAAATTTACCGGGAAATTACAGAAAACCTGCTCCCTCATATGCCTGAAAATAAACCGAGATATATGATGGGCGTCGGGAGTCCGCTTGAGATTTTATTTGCGATAAAACATGGAGTTGACATGTTTGACTGCGTAATGCCGACCCGTATTGCCAGAAATGGAACCCTTTATACCTCAACCGGGCGTGTTAACATTAAAGCGGCACAGTATGAAAAGGATTTTAATCCCCTTGATGAGAATTGCAGCTGCTATGTCTGCAGGAATTTCTCCAGAGCTTATCTGCGCCATATATTCCGAGCCGGAGAAATAGCATCGCTTACTTACAATACTTATCATAATCTGCACTTTATGAAACATTTTATGGATGAGATTCGCCAGTCAATAATTGACGGTAAATTCAGCGAAATTGAAACTAAATGGCTTGAAGTGTTCAGTTAAATTGTAATATCTGACAGTCAGCACTTACCTGGTAATTTTTTCAGATATAATTATATTATTTGTGGCAATTCCATTTGTTTATATATAACGTAATATTAGTGCGGTTGATTTTGAAAAAACTCGTGATTTAATTATTTAAAATACTTTGTTTTTTAAATAAACTATATTAATCTACATAAAGAATGAGTTTATAGGCTTGACAAGCTATTTAAGATGAGATTATAGTGTTTACTATAGAAGGGTTTTAAGGAGGAATGATCTCTATGGACATAAGTTCCAGAGCGAAGGGAGAGGTCGTCATACTTGATATTTCCGGTGAGATTGATTTATATAATGCACCCGAAATAAAAGATATTATAAACAAGTTGATTGAACAGAAAAGATATAATGTTGTGATTAATCTGAGAGATGTTACATATATCGATTCATCAGGAATAGGTGCGTTGATTTCAAGTTTATCTAATTTGAAAAAGTATCAGGGAGGATTGAAAATAATCAATGTTTTTGCTTCCGTAAGAAAAGTTTTTGAACTCACAAAATTGACATCATTTTTTGATATTTACGATAATGAAGATGATTCCATCAGGGCATTTCAGCAATAATTTATTATAATCAAGTACTTTAATACAGGGGTATATCTATGAAACTAAAATTGACAGCCGCATTGGTATTGTTTTTATCATTTTTTCTCGTTGCCTGCCTGGATAAAGTTCCAATCAAAGAGTTGTCCAAAGCAAAAGAAGCTATTGAACTGGCTTCATCCGTGAAGGCTGACAAGTATAGTCCCGAGGAATTTAAAGCAGCTAATGATCTGCTCTTGAAAGCGCACTCATCCTTTATAGTGGATGAGAAGCTGGATGAGTCTGTGAAGAATTCTGAACTGGCTTATGCTAAAGCAATGGAAGCATACAACCGGTCAGCTGTTCTTTATTCTGCGGATTCGTTAAAAAAAGCTGATGAGGCAATTACCGCAGCCGAAGCTGTTTATGCCGAGAAACTCTCCCCGGATCTTTTTGCTCAATCAAAAGAACTGTATACTTCCGCTAATGAAAAATTTGAGAACAAAGATTATATTGCCTCTACTGCACTTTCTGATGAATCCTTCAAGAAAGCAGTAAAAGCAAAAGAAGAGTCTCTTGACAATAAGTATCAGCTCCAGGTAAAAATTGATGAAGTCCATGCTGTATTATCAAAAGTTGAACAGTATGATTATGAAGAATACGCTGGTGAAAAATATAATATAGCCAAAAGCAGAACCGAAGAAGCTGAGAAAAGTTATAACAGTGATGCATTGAAAAGCGGCTTCGAAGCGATTGAAACTGCTAAAATTAATGCTGAAGAATCATACAAATTAACAATGGATGGAGTTACCTCCAGAAAACTGAGTGAAGCGGAAGATGTTGTAAGTGAAGCTGAAAACTCAAACGGAGCGTCAGTTGCTGAAGAGGATCTTGCAGCGGCAAAAGAAGCACTTAATAATGCAAAGAATCTTAAAAACAGCGGAAATTATGACGAGTCAATAACGTATTCCAATGAAGCAATACGACTTGGCAATAACGTTATAGAAGAAGGAAAAAAATCTGCTGTAGTCGCTGCATCTGTTAAAAATCAGAATAAGGATAAAGATGGCGATAAAGCTGTTTCTGATTCTGAGAAGGGAAAAACGGCTGCAAAAACAAAAAGTGAATTTGTAGAAGAAGATGAAAATTACTATTACTACAAAGTAAAAACATGGGAAAAATATCAGGAATGTCTCTCACGTATTGCAGAACAGTATTATAAAAATGCAAAAGCATGGAAGAGAATTCATAATGCTAATAAAGGTATTATTAAAAATCCGGATTTAATCAGGCCGGGCTGGATTATAAAAATACCCAAAACAAAGTAACAGAAAAATAATCTAGGAAATACAGGTAAGTTTAAATCTGATCAATTATGAGCCAGAGATATAATAATAGTGACTTTAATGACGTAGACGATGATAGAGATCCTGATGCAGTTCGTCCTCACTCAGATGATGATGTGATGGATGAACTGCAGGACGATTTAGGTATTAAAAATGATGATAATGTAAAAAGCTCAGGTAAGGATTTCACTGATTCATCTATTTCATGGTATCTCGATCAGATAAATAGAATACCGCTTTTAACAAGAGAGCAGGAAGATACTCTTGCAAGAGCATCCAGAGATGGAAGTGAAAAAGCAAAAGATGAATTGATTAAATCGAATCTTCGTTTTGTTGTATCAATCGCTAAAAAATATCAGACCAGCGGTATTTCACTTCTTGACCTTATCAATGAGGGAAATCTTGGACTGATTAAAGCTGCAGAGAAATTTGATCCAGATAGGGGTTTCCACTTTATCTCATATGCTGTATGGTGGATACGTCAGTCAATAATGCTGGCTATTTCTCAGAAGGCTTCGCTTATAAGACTCCCGCTTAACAGAACTGCTGATCTTCAGAAAATAGAAAGGGTTCATAAAAAACTCGAAAATAAATTCGGCCGTGAACCTTCAGCGAGTGAAATTGCTGAAGAGCTTGATATGGATAATGAAGAGATAAATCATCTCCGTAATATAACCCAGGACTTTGTTTCGCTCGATTCAACTCTCGGTGATTCGGAAGACACTACCATACTCGACATGATAGTTGACCCGAAAGCTGATTCTCCCGATGAACATGTTTTCGAAGAATCTCTTGTTAATTCACTAAACGAAGTTCTTGCAACTCTTACAGATTCCGAAAAGGAGATTCTCTGTATGAGATACGGCCTTAACGGTTATGAGCCTATGTCTCTTCAGCAGATAGGGGACAAGTTTAATCTTTCTAAAGAGAGAATAAGGCAGATTGAGAAAAAAGCCATAAGACGGCTGCGTCACCCTTCGAGAAGCTACAAATTAAAAAGTTTTATGCAGGATTAACAAATGAGATATCTTTTTGCCGGAATAATAGCAGGGGCACTTGCTGGTATTTTCTTTTTTCAGGGGATCTCCGCATCTGAAATTGTACCCGATTTCTACAAACCGCTCGCCGCAGCTGATATAACTTTAAATACGGATAACAGGAAAATTCCGGAATCATTTATTGTACCGATGGAAGGCAAAGTTTTATTAATTGATAAATCGGGCAATGCAGTAAAAAAAGTGGAATATAATGACACCCTGATTGAGTTCAGCGGAAATGGAAACTATTACATCCAATACGGTAAAGTAAGTACAAAGATTGAGCTTTTCGGAATTAATGGTGAGAGGTACTGGCAGAAGGACTCTAGAGAAAAACCGTTCCTGTCATATAACGGGAGAATTATTTTTCTGCTGAATGGCGACCATAGCGCTTTAAGAATTTTCGATACAAACGGCAACACCGTTGGTGCAGGCCAGGTTACAGGCAGGCTATGTACATCTGTTGAGTTCTCTGAACGAAATGACTTCGGCGCATGCGGTTTTATTGACGGTTCATATCATTTTATCAACCAGGACGGTATAATAATAAACAGCGGAATCTCACCTGCCGGAACTGCGGTTAAAGGGATCAGGATCAGCAGCAACGGGAAGTTCGGCTTTGTGCATTACGGGAACACTGCAAAAGACAGTGTCAGAATTGTTGATATCGAAGATAACAGCTATGACGATTCTGCCATCGAAAATGTACATGTTGTCAAAACAGCAATGAATATATCCGATGAAGGTTACGGCGCGATTTTAGATAATGATAAAGTGCTTCTTTATGATGATGATTGTGATGTGCAGTTTAAGCTTAATGTCCCTAAGAAAAGGCCGGGGTTTTCTACTTTATCTCTTGAAAATGGAATTTATGCGCTCGGTTATACGAAAAGTACAGGTGAGTCCCAGCTGATTGTTTTCCGTAATACCGGGAAGATTTTTTACGCAAAAGAGTATCCCGGTGAGTCTTTCTTAAGCAGCAATATCAACGGGAATCTTATATTTCTAAGAGGCTCTGATAATCTGTTTGCTTATAGAATCCAGCTTCAAGCTGACTGATAATATCCGATAATAAAACAGCCGGAGTTTTGTTCCCTCTTTTTTCGGCTCCGTTTAATAATATTTTTCCTTTTTTTAACGCACAACCTGCTGCCGCTAATCTGTCTGTGTCATCCATCCTGTCTCCGGAGTCATGAAGAACTTTAAGTATTGAATAAAGTCTGAACCTGTCCATTCCCCAGAATGACGAAGAAAGCTGATCATTATGCCCTGCATATCTCGTTATCAGTTTTTCATTTATCAGCCCGATCTCTTCAAAAGGGGTTATCCTTAGCCAAAGATCATAGTCTTCACATGCCGGGAGTTTTTCATCGAAGAGACCATATTTATCGAAAACGTCCCTTGAAATACAAACTGATGATGGGCTTATCATACATAGAGCCAGTGATGGGATAAATATTTTGCCCTGAACTTTAAGATGCTTTGTTCCGGGGTTTACTCTTTTCCCGTTTCTTATCCAGATGTCCTCTGTCTGGTGAATGGAAATTTTCGTATTGTTTTTTATAAAATTCCGGTGCTGAGTCAGTTTATTTTTATGCCAGGTGTCATCGGAATCAAGGAAAGTTATATTCGGAGAATTTGAAGATGTAATCCCTCTATTACGTGCTGCGCTTACTCCTGAATTTTTCTGGAATATATAAGTGATTCTGCCGCTATATTCATCAGCAAGATCAGATGTACCGTCATCTGATCCGTCATCAACAATGATAAGTTCAAAATCTTTTTCGTTCTGGGCAAGCACAGAGTCTATGGCATTTTTTAATTGCTGTTTCCTGTTATAGGAAGGGATTATTATACTGAAAAAAGGCATTTATAAATAGTAAAGTTCCTTATCGGAAATTATTGTAAAGCCTGCTTCTTTCAGAAGTTTTTCAGTTAATGGAACGTCTTCAACCTGGAAAACGAACACTGCCTGATTTTTTTCGCGAATAGTAAAACCATAGGCATCTTCAACATTTATATTGCTGTTCGACAGGAGTGACGCCGCTTTGTGCAGCCCGCCGGGGGAGTCGTCAATGATTATCGCAACAATATCCTTCAATGTCGAGGTAATCCCTTCGTTTTTAAGGCATTCATTTCCCTCTGCAGGTTTATCGAGAAGAAGTTTTATAATGCCGTAATCACCTGAGTCGGATATAGTAATTGCACGTATGTTAATGTTATTTCTGCTTAATACTTCGGTTACCCGGCTGATTTTACCCGGTTTGTTTTCTGCGAATACAGATACCTGATGCGGCATACCATCCTCCTATATTATCCTTTTATCTATTACTCTTTTTGCTTTTCCTTCACTCGGAGGAAGAGAGCCTGGTTCCATGAATTCAATTTTCGGATTGATTACAATAAGGGCGCGGAGTTTTTCAACAATTTCTTTGTTCAGTTTTTTCAGTGCATTAAGGTCACCCTTGAAGAGTTTTGAATATAATTCAACCTGTATATTCATTTTGTCCAGTCCATCTACCCTATCAAGAACTATAACATAATTATTCCCTACCTCGGGAACATTCATAAGAACGGATTCAATCTGTGAAGGAAATACGTTTACCCCTCCGACAATAAGCAGGTCGTCAGTTCGGCCTTTAATTCTTTCAATTCTTCTGTGAGTTTTTCCGCATTTACATTGTTCGGGAATAATCCGGGTCCGGTCTCTTGTGCGGTATCTGATTATCGGCATTGCATCTCTGTTTATGTGAGTAAGTACCAGCTCTCCCTCTTCGCCATCGGGCAGCTGTTCGCAGGTTTCAGGATCAATTATTTCCGCGATATAGTAATCTTCGGCAATGTGCATGCCCCCCTTGTAGATACAGTCTGCCGCGACTCCGGGACCATTCATTTCAGAGAGCCCGTACATGTTATAAGCATCAAGTCCCCAAAGGTTTTCAAGCTTTTCTTTCGTAGCTTCAGAGTATGGTTCGGCGCCGAAGAAAGCTTTTTTTATAGACAGATCATGCGGATTTATTCCATGTTCTTTTATAATTTCAACAAGATGAAGCGCATAACTTGGTGTAATATGAATTACCGTTGAGTTGAAATCCTGCAGCAGCTGAATCTGCCTCAGGCTGTTTCCGGTTGAAGACGGTATAACCATGCATCCGAGTCTTTCAGCTCCATAGTGCAGCCCCAGTCCTCCTGTAAACAATCCATAACCCATCATATTCTGGAAGACATCCTCTCTTCTTACTCCGGCGCTATACAGGGCTCGTGCAACCTGGTCGGCCCATTTGTTAATATCATTCTGGGTATGAAATATTACAGTGGACTTTCCCGTTGTGCCTGATGACGCATGGAGTCTTACAATATCGGATTTGGAAACCGCCACCATGCCGTCGGGATAGCTTAGGCGGAGATCATTTTTTGTGGTAAACGGAAGATCTTTTATGTGATCTAGTGTTTTGATTTTAGAGATATCAATTTTATTTTCTGCAAAAAGTTTGTTGTAATATGGAGTTTGTGAAGCAGCAGTAACTGCTTTATTAAATCTCTCCAGTTGTAGAGCCTCAAGTTCTTTCCGGGGGAGAGTTTCAATTTTTTCATGTAGATACATTTATTTTACCCTGCGATCAGATATTCATAATTAATTATTTTTTTTATTCTGATTATATGTCAATAACAACTCCGTCAAGAAGGTTTTTTTTAAATTAAATACCCTTGAAAGATGATTTTACCGCAGCATGACGAATTTGTTTAATATTTCATTGTTCTTTTATGAGTGCCATTCTGGCTATTTATATCCACCGCTGCCTGTTTTGTGGGAGCCGGAGAGGTTTTATCTGTTTTTTATGCGGCATTCCAGGGGGGAAGGAAATTCAAAATTGGCTTTACAATAAAATGCCGGTTTTTGATAATGATAAAAAAAAATAATCCTGGAGGATTAAATGAATATTTTAATTTTCGGTCCTAATGGGAGCGGCAAAGGGACTCAGGGAGCAATTGTTCAGAAGATGTATAATGTTACGCATGTGGAATCGGGAGGATTGTTCAGGGACAATATTAAGGGCGGCACTGAGCTTGGCAAAAAAGCGAAAGAGTTTATTGACAGAGGTGACCTTGTTCCTGACAGCATAACAATACCGATGATACTTGACAGGCTGAAAAAAGATGACTGTAAAAACGGATGGCTTCTTGACGGATTTCCGAGAAATCCTGAACAGGCTGAAGCATTGAAAAAGTCTCTTGATGCTGAATCAATAAAAATTGATTATGTTATTGAGATATCTCTTGATAGAGAAATAGCTAAAAAGAGAATAATGGGAAGAAGGTTATGCGAAAATGACAATAACCATCCTAATAATATCTTTATAGATGCGATAAAACCGAAAGAGAGTAATGGAGAGTTTATCTGCCGTGTCTGCGGAGGAAAACTTTCTACAAGAGCGGATGATCAGGATGAGAATGCAATAAACAAGAGACATGAAATTTATTATGATACAGCACAGGGTACTATGGCTGCAGTAAAATATTTTAAAAAAATTTCAAGAGAAAGTAAAGGGATAAAATTTATCGAGCTGGACGGGACTCCCGGTGTCGGTGAAGTAAGTGATTCTCTGAAGAAGCAATTAATCTGACTGCAATAAAAAAGTTACACAACCAGGTAACTGTATATAAAGCTTGTTTCGTAATAATAATGCCCGCTGAAAGCGGGCATTATTATTACGTATAATTACAATATATCCGGTTTATGGAAGGCCTTTTAAATTCTGTTTATAAGATGTTCTCTGGACCGGTCTGCATCTGCAATTACATAAAGGCAGTCAGGATGGCAGCGCATAATAACCGCTTCAAATTTCTGACCGGTGATTGCAAATCGGCATCATGCTATTGATCTTTATTTATCTGCTCCATGATTTATAGGTGTATTTTATTTGACATTGAAAAAAAAATATGTACATTTGACTGAATTATAAATAAAAGGTGTGTGCAATGGAAAAGAAATATAAGGTGGCGGTTGCCTTAAATGCAGTGCCGGCAATAGTTAATATCGCAGTTTTAGGATATGGCTTTTTTCATTTTACAGGGCTTCAATTTTCAGGATATTTGATTGGCACTATTCTTGGTATTTTACTTTCCGCAATGTGGCTGTTACAGGTAAAGAAAGCTCTTGGAACTCATGCTATAAAACTTCTTCAGCTTACATTTAAAGGATTTTTTATAAAATTTATCGTCTTTGTTGTTTTTATTATCGGCGTTTACTCTCTTGTTAATTTCAGCAGAACATTTTTTGCGGCCTCTTTTTTCATAGCATTGTTTATGAGTGCAGTTATTGAATTATGGTTCTATGCATCTCTCATCAAAGAAAATAATTGATGATAGTATAAAATATAAAACAGGGATTACATATGGATATAGACAATCTTAAAAAGTTAGAACGGGAAGAATTAATTCAGATTATTGAAAAACTTAATCAGCAGTATGAAATTAATTTTGACAGTACAAGTTTTAAATCTCTGGATTTCAGTTCAATAGTTGAAGCAGCTTATGATATAATCTTTGTTATAGATAAGGAACTCCGTATTCAATATATGAATAAAGCATGGAAAGATGCTTTCCCCACAAGAGATTCAATACCCGGTAAAAACTACAGAGATTACCTTCAGGAAATTGAAGTCGAAAGAGGAACATTTGTTGTAGATTCTGTATTAAACAATGGGCAGGTTTTTAGAAATGAACTTCTTAGAATATTTGAAAATGGTAATCCGTATTATTTTGTAACAAACTTTTCTCCTATCAAGGCAAAAAGCGGCGAGATCGTAGCATTGATCGGTGTGATGAGGAATTATACCGAACAGTATCAGATACAGAAAAAATTAAAAGAGAATACAATCATCCTCGAACAGAAAGTTCAGGAACAGATAAAGCAGGCTGAGGAATTAAAAAATCTCCGTGACCTTAATGAGGATATTATAAACAATGCACCTATGGGGATGTTTATGGTAGACCCGTCAGGTATAGTGATTAATGAGAACCCTATGCTGAGCCAGATAATGGCAAGGGACCCTAACTCTCTTATAGGGGTAAATATAATAAAGTATAAAGGTTTTGTTGATTCCGGTTTTACTGCAATTTTTAATCAGGTGCTCGAGATTAAAAAAACCATTAAAGCAAACGAAAAAAAATATACCCCAATATCCGGGCTTAAAGATCTTGTCGTTAATGTAACCTTTGATCCGATATTAAACCGTTTAGGAGCTGTTGAACGTGTTTTAATTATGATAGAGGATGTAACTGAACAGGCGGAGATTAGAAACAAGGTAAGCAGATCTGAAAAAATGAGTGCGCTTGGCCTCCTTGCTTCCGGGGTTGCTTCTGAACTTAAAAGCCATATAAATAAAATGGTTATGGATTTGAATTTCATTGATACGAATGTCGACGAGTATAGCCCCGCAGTAGAATATATTGATTCACTGAAAAAGGAACTGGAGAGGATAAAAAATATTTCTGAACAGCTTCTCAGCCTTGCAATTATTGATGAAAGAGATAAAGAAAAATGTGAATTGAATAAGGTTATAACAAGCCATCCGGTTGATGTATTTATAAGTAAGATAAGAAATGATGGCCATGAAGTTGATGTAATACTCCCCGAGGTAAGCCCGGAAGTTTTTGCAACACATAATCAGATTCAGCAGATGCTTATTCAGTTTTTAGAAAATGCTGAGGATGCCCTTATAGACGGAGGGAAAATTACCCTCAAAATCGAGACAGTTAAAACTGAAGAAAATTCATATGCGGCTATTACACTGACAGACACAGGTGTGGGTATTCCTAAAGAGAATATAAATAAAATTTTTCAGCCGTTCTTTACTACTAAAGGTAAAAAAGGAACAGGGCTTGGAATGATGATAGCCACTAACATTATAAGTAATATCGGCGGATCAATCGGAGTAAAGAGTAATCCCGGAGAAGGGACTTCAATAAAAGTAATTCTGCCGCAGATTAATTAAAGGGGAACTGAATAATATGATCAGTAATCGAATTGATGTAATAAAGATTTTTGAGAGTGAAGGTTACGATATCATAACTCCCGAAAAAAAGCCGGATCAGCCGCCGGTGGCTAATGAGCTTAATGAAGATGTATCCCGGGAAAATATTCAGCCAAATCAGGCTTTTGAGTATAAAGAGAATATAAGAAAAAATGTTCCTCATTCAGTTTCACCTGTGCTCAAAATGATACCGGAAGGGGAGTATGATATCCCGACTATTGTTGAATATCTTAACTGGCACATGGGTAATGTCGGAGAGATTGTTATTGGAAGGGGCGAAATAATCCGGCAGGCGATTTATGCTATTTTAACAGGAGAACATATGCTTCTTCTCAGCAGGACCGGTATGGCTAAATCATATCTGGCGACTTCGATATTTAATATTTTTGAAGGAGCGAGAATTTTTGCAGCTCAGGCAAGTAAAGACCAGACACCTGATAACTATTTCGGGCCGTATAATATTGATGAGTTCCGAAAAGGGAGAATAAGGCACAATATAAAAGGATCGGTCATTGAAGCTAATCTTGTTTTTCTCGATGAATTTTTTGATGCCAGTGATGTAGTTCTCAGATCGCTGCTTTCAGTATTGAATGAAAGAAAATTCATCAATGGTACTGAACAGATCGATGCCGCAGTCCATACAACTATTGCAACTGCAAACTATATGAGGATGAATGAAGTAACAGAAGCAGTTCTTGATCGATTTACGTATAAGTCAATAATTCCTGAAGATAATAATGTATATAATCAGCTGCTTATAGACCAGACATACACAATCAGCAGAGGGAAACCTACCGAGCCTGATAAAAAGATTTTTTTCAATCAGATACTTTTTCTGCATGATATTATTACTAATAAAAACCGTGACATAAAGGTTGAAGTTCCGGAATTCATATATTTTATGAAAAATGTTTTTGTTACCAA
>DAONFJ010000036.1:0-31246 GCA_035403545.1 Spirochaetota bacterium | reverse complement strand
TTTTTAGAATTAAAGATTAGTTTTTCGCCGGGTTTTTGTAGGTTAAAAACCGGGCGAAAATGAAGTATGTACGGGTATTTGCAGATTTATTTAAACATATTCTTTTATTTCCATTTCCCCTTTAAGCGCAAAATATACACCCTCTTCAAGAGCTTGCATCTCATCCTCTCCGGGGTAAACAATTACTTTACCAAGAAAACTCACCTGCTCCTCTATCCATCCACAGAACATTTTGTCATAGGCTACGCCGCCTGTCAGGAGAATGGCGTCTATCTTTCCACGCATCACTACTGCCATGGCTCCTATCTCTTTTGATACCTGGTATGCCATTGCGCGGTACACCTCTTCAGCTTTTCTGTCCCCGTTTTGTACCATTTTACTTACTTCATAAGCGCTGTTTGTTCCGAGATAGGCAACAAGTCCCCCCTGTCCTACATTTTTCTTTTTTATCTCCTCCAAGGTGTATTTACCTGAAAAACAGAGATTGATCAGGTCGCCGACCGGAACACCGCCGCTCCTTTCGGGTGAAAAAGGGCCTTCACCGTCAAGCCCGTTATTTACATCAATGACCCTGCCGTTTTTGTGTCCCCCAACCGATATTCCGCCCCCCATGTGAACAATTATAAGGTTAAGATCTTCATATTTTTCATTGCGCTGCCTTGCAAATTTTCTCGCTACCGCTTTATGGTTAAGGGCATGAAAGATGCTGATTCTCGGAACTTCGGGCATACCGGAATATCGTGCTAAAGGCTCAAGCTCATCTACAATTACGGGGTCCACTATATATGAACCGGTGTGATTTCCGATTTCAATTGATATCTCATGGGCAAGAATCGCGCCAAGATTGCTGGAGTGCGCCCTGGCTGATTCATCTTTCAGGTCTCTCATCATGGCATCATTGATTTTATAAACTCCGCCGGGGATCGGCTTTAAAAGTCCGCCGCGTCCTACTATGACATCGAGTGATGAAAGTTTGATTCCAGCCTGTTCCAGTTCTTTTAAAATCATCTGTTTACGGAAGTCAAACTGATCTATTATTTTAGGAAAAGCACATAGTTCTTCGGTTGAGTGTTTTATATTAATCGTAAAGATATCTTCATGGTTATCGAACACTGAAATTTTAGTCGAAGTTGATCCCGGATTTATGGCGAGTATTCTCATATGTTTCTCCATTATATTTTATTGCATTGCCGCAGCAAGAGCGATTGACATAAGTTTGCTTCTATCTGAATCGGATCTTGATGTAAGTACGATAGGGGCAGAAGCTCCAAGCGCGACAGATGCCACTGTTGCTCCTCCGAGGTAGACAAGTGCCTTGTATAACGTGTTTCCTGTTTCAATATTCGGCAGTATAACAACGTCAGCATCGCCGCCGATTTCTGTTATTATACCTTTGTGGTCGCAGGCCTCCTTTGAAATGATGTTATCAAAAGCTAGAGGGCCGTCGATGATGCAGTCTTTGATCTGGCCTCTCCTGTTCATTGTTACAAGCATGGCCGCGTGAGTGGTAGCTTCCATTTTTTCATTGATAAGTTCTACTGCCGCGAGTATTCCGATTTTTGGTTTGTCCAGTTTTAATTTTTTGTATATTTCAACAACATTATTGATTATATCAGCTTTCTCGTTAAGTGTCGGCAGGATATTCATTCCGCAGTCTGTAATACACAAAAGTTTGTGATATTGAGGTGATTCCAGAAGTGCCGCGTGGCTCATGACGGTGCCTCTGCTTATACCGTTTTCCTTGTTTAGTACTGCACGAAGCAGAAAAGCGGTACCTACAAGCCCCTTCATAAGTATTTGAGCTTTTCCGGATCTGATCATGGATACAGCTATTGCACAGGACTTTACCGGGTCGGTTTCATCGATGATTTCAATACCGTCAAGATTGAATGCTAATTTATCCGCAATCTTTTTAATAGAATTTTTATCACCAACAAGTATAGGTGAGATTATTCCTGCTTTAGAAGCTTCTTTCACCGCATCAAGAGCGTGATCATCTGCTGCCGCTGCAACTGCCATTTTTGCTGCAGGTTTTGATTTGGCTATTTCCAGAACTGTTTCAAGAGATTTTAGAACCATTTTTCCCTCCGCCAGGATAAAATATATGCAAGTGCGCAATATACCAATATTTATAATAAATAATAATCAACAATCGGGTCGAATATTTAAAAACACAGTGTAAAGTCTTACTTTATATTGTATTATGACGGCAAAGTAAAGAAAATTTTATAATTAGGTAATTTTTTTTTAGATATATTAAGAATTATTGTGCAAAATCTTATCAAAGGTAAAGTATTGTTCGAAGCAGGATTTTAACGGGTATCTGTATGAAGATTTATTTCTATAACTATTTTATATTGGAGTTTCTGAAAATACATTTTTGTAACAAAACCGGGGAGTTAATAACATATATTTCAATATCAATCTAATGACGCGTTCTTTCTTGTATATAAGTTTATATGAAGGAAGAAGGTGTCATTTTTTTTTAGGAGAAAAATCATGAAGAAGAAACGGTTAATTTTAAACAAAAGGGATTACGAAAGGCTCAAAGAGATTATTGCACAGACAGGGGGAGCGAGTAAAAAACAGTACATAAGAGATCTCAGTATTGAACTGGAAAATGCAGAGATCGTAAAACCGGAAAATATACCACCTGATTTTATTACAATGAATTCAAAAATAAAATTTAAAGATATTGAATCTGATGAATCATTTGTTTATACTCTTGTATATCCTGCGGAAGCTGATTCCTCCAAAGGTAAACTTTCTGTACTCGCACCGATTGGTACAGCGCTTCTTGGCTATAGAACCGGTGATGTAATTACGTGGAATGTACCGGATGGTGTTAAAAATCTGATGATTGAAGAGATATTATATCAGCCGGAAGCAAATAAAGATTATCATCTTTAAGTAATTGTAAATAATGAAAGTTTATTAAAAAAGGGGGAGACCCCTTTTTTAATTTTAATAACTCCGAGGGTTATTTATTATGAAGAAACATCTTGTTGATTTTTTTTACAATACATTCCTGCTCACTCTTGGAAGCGCAATCTGCGCTGTTCCGGTAAATGCTTTCCTTATTCCGCATGAGTTTCTTTCAAGCGGAATAACAGGTGTATCACTGATTATATATTATAAGTTTCATGTCTTACCTGTCGGGCTATTATATCTTCTAATAAACATACCGGTTTTTTTTCTCGGCTGGCTGCTTGTGGGGCTGAGATTTGTTTTTTATACTATCTGGGGTATGACGCTTTACTCCATTATGCTTTACCTGCTGAATTTTCAGATTGTGATAAGTGATAAAATGCTCGCAGCAGTAATTGCCGGTGCGCTTACCGGGCTTGGTGTCGCAATAATGCTGCGGTCTTACGGTTCAGGAGGCGGTTCGGAAATACTGTGCGTTATTATGAATAAATTTTTTTCACTTACAGTCGGAACCGGAGCGATAATAATAAACAGCATTATCCTGCTGGTTTCCGCCACGCTTTTCCCGATTGAAAATGTACTTTATACATTTGTTTTTATGGCTGTAAGTACGAGAGTTACCGACATGGTTTTTCATGGGCTGACGAGGCGCAAAGCAGTATTAATCATCTCGGACGAATGGAAAGAAATTGTCCATGTCCTGACTAATATTCATAAAAAAGGAGTTACTTTAATAAATGGCCAGGGAGGTTACAATGGCGATGATAAAACAATTCTATATTCGGTTTTAAACCGGAATGATGTGCCGGCTTTAAAAAGAATTGTTACTGAAATTGATCCCAGGGCTTTTATTACGATTATGGGAGCATCAGATGTGGTCGGAGTTGATGTCGGTAATCAGCCTCACTGGTAGAACTTCACTTCTTCGCCGGATATTCGGGCAGAAATAATACTGCCCTACCTGACGTGCAGGCGGCGGAGATGAATATACTGAAACTGGAAATTACCGGATCAATACTCCGTCAGGACAAGAATGTCATTGAAACCTTCACTTTTAACAGGCAGTGTTTTCTCGGCAGAAATTCTTGCGATGATTCTTTCGGGAGAAGGATCTTCCAGAAGCCTGTTCCGTTCAATACATATAGATACATCTGTATCGAGGAAAATAACCCCGATAGTTTTATTCATACTTTTTGCGATTTTAACATAAAGGGACCGTGATGCCGGTGTAACGCTTGTATTATCAACAAGAACCTTCTCGCCGCTTGTCAGAAGATGCTCTATCATTTTACGTTCAGTATGTTTTACAAGATGCTCATCAACTGAAGAAAAATTCTGTTCTGACCATTTCTCTCCGAAATTTGTCATTTCAAAAAGCATACGCCTTATCTCTTTTCTGTTAACTCTTTTCCTTCCCGCTCCCTTGAATTCTTTACGCGAGAAGTATGACTTCCCGGCACCGGGCAGTCCGCAGACAAGAATAATGTCCAGTTTAAGAAGTTTACTCAAATCCGGATTTTCCAATTACATTACTCCTCATGATGAAATATTTTATATTATATTCCGGAACACTTTACTTTAAGCGTAAGTATCCTACGGAATTTTATTTATCAGTGTATTCTGTATCAGTAGATTACTTTAAGGTTATCCGCCTCAAGTTGACAGGCATTTCTTCCTTTCTCAATAATAATTTTTTTTTCAGTTAATAGCCACTCTTTTTCGATGTTGTTTTTATCTGCAACAGAAGAAAGCCAGGCTTCTTCGTGGGGATGTATATTTCTGTCTGATGCTGCAAGTACCAGCCCGTCTTTAAGAAATTTTTCTGCCAGCTCACGGGTGGAGAAAACCGGAGGTGTGGAAGTAATGTATTTATTGTTCAGAATTTCCTGAATCGCATTTTCAATAAACGTCTTTTCAAATCCTAATGTTTTGCCGATGCGCGCCAGCAGCAGATGCTCGTCTTTTGATATTTTGTTATCTTTCCGAATTAGAAGCAGTAATCCCTTAAAATAGCTGCTGCCGTCAAGAACAGAAATATTCATAACTCTCCTCCCTGTTTTATGTTATAAAAGAGTTTTTGTTTTTAATACCGCATCCGGTACATTGTCATGAGTATGAATCAATTACAGTACTATAAACCAAACCAGCAGTAAAATGATTCAAATATCTGACGGAGATAATTATAGTAATATACTGCTTTTATCACCTGAATCAACAATTTATGGAACCCCCGCGGCAGAAAATGTTACAGAATTCTCAGCATTAATAAAACAGGCTTCCTTTCTCAACTTCTCCCTGTTTGATTAAAAAAATCATAAACAGAAGTGACAGGAGTATTTATACACCATGCAGGGGAAAGGCAGGCACCGGCTTGCCTCAGCCGTAAACTGCATCTGAAATGATCATTATACGCACGCTGAACCTGTTACTGAGTAAATAAATTATCAGTATATATTTTAAATCTTTGAAGTACCGTAAAGCCGGCTTCTGATAGATTCACGCTGTGCTTTTATTGTCGAATTGGCGGAATCATCACTGTCTGTGACTGCTTCAGCTAATGCGACCGCAACTTCAGCTTCACCTGCCGCCACAATTGTGGCTCCCGCATTGCGGAGGGCTGCAACATCACGAAGGTGTGAACAGCGTGCAAGTATCCGAAGATCCGGATTAAGCATTCTGGCCTGACGCACTATCTCTGCGCCGTCTTCAACGTCTGCGCTTAGAATTAAACTCCCTGCTGAGGTAATGCCGGCTTCTTCAAGCGTTCCATGCCTGAGGACATCTCCATACAGGGCAGAGCATCCGTTAAATTTCAGCTGGCGCACAGTATCAAGATTCAGTTCTATAACCGTAACATCCGCACCGCGTTCTGCGAGTAACCGGTGAACTGTTTTACCAACAGGGCCATACCCGACAAGTATGCAGCGGTTGGGATCGGGCGCAGGGCGTTCTGTATCAGGCAGATTGAATTCCGCTCTTTTAGAAGATAATTTCCGTGCCATTTTGTAAATGGAAGGATTAAGCGCTATTGATATTATTGATGCTGCAACCATTGCGTTCCAGCCACCATCATTAATCAGCCCGAGGTCACGTGCAACGGTACCCAGGATGAAACTGAACTCACCGATCTGCGAGAGGGCTGCTCCGACAGGCAAGGCTACGGATAATGGCCTGCCCAGTATCTTCACTGTAAGCATGGTGGATAACGGTTTGCCTAAAAGTACTACTACAAGTACCATTCCTATAAGAAGAGGTTCATCCACGATACTGCGGGGATCAAAGAGCATGCCGATGGATACAAAAAAAAGGACTGCAAAAGCGTCACGCATTGGAAGTGCATCGTTGGCGGCCCGTGCTGCAAATTCTGAACGTCCCACTGCTATACCTGCAAGAAAAGCTCCCAATGCCATAGAAACACCGAAAATGGCGGATGAACCTACCGCAATACCTATTGCAAGAACGAGTATGGCAAGAGTGAACAGTTCCCGTGAACGGGTAAATGCGATTCTTCCAAGAGCCCATGGTATTACCCAGCGGCCGAGAATCACCACCGAAATTACTAATGCAATAATTTTTAAAGTAATGAGAGAAAGCACTTTCCCTGCACTTTCACCTCCGCCTATACCTGATGTGAAAACAATAGGAAGAAGAAGCAGGTAGGTTACCGTGAGAATATCTTCCACAACTGTCCATCCTATCGAAATGTGCCCGATAGGTGCGTGAAGATCATGGCGTTCCGCAAGTACCAGTGCCATTACAACAGTACTTGCGACAGATATTGCAAGGCCCAGAACAATCCCTGAACTCCAGCTCCACCCGGCCAGGCGCAGTAATGAGGCCATTGCAGCTGCGGTGAATACGCTCTGGATCAAAGCTCCGGGAACGGCAATCCGCCATACAGATATCAGCTCTTTAATATGAAAACGTAATCCTATTCCAAAGAGAAGCAGTATGACTCCGATCTCTGCAAATTGTTCAGCAACAGCCTGATGAGCAATGTAACCGGGAGTAAAGGGGCCGACAGCAATGCCTGCAATCAGGTAACCTACGATAGGAGAAAGTTTCATCCGGTGGGCTATATAACCCATTACCAGGGCTGCAGCGAGCCCGCCTGCAAAAGTCATTAATACGCTTAATTCATTCATAAAGAAGTCCCGCGGACAACAAGTGCATCACACGGCAGAGAAGATACAATGCGTCTTGTGTCGCTTTCGGTAAAAATACTGCGAAGTATCCCCCGGTCACGGGACCCAAGTACGACAAGCTCCACAGATGAGTTGTATACAAGTTCTTTCAGCATCTGCGGCAGGTCACCCCATTCAATCAGGATGCCGATGCGTGCGCGCATTTCATCTGACAAATCAACTGTATCGAGAAAAGCCTGATACTCACGGTGCACCATCTGGCGGATCTGTTCCCTGTAGCCGTCGGGATCATCCACAGCATAAGAGCCGGGAGCAGTGTGTGCGTTCAGGATAGTCATTTTCTGTTCCGGGAAGTAGGCTGCTGCAGTTTCCAGGGCCTTTCTTGATACTTTTGAAAAATCAGATGCGATAACAATATTGCAGTATGGAGAACGGCCCCTTCCTGTTACAATAAGCAGCGGAATTTCCGAACTGCGTATGAGACTGTCGACTGTTTTACCAGGGATGTAACGTCCCAGCGTTTCATTACGAGCGACACCTATTACTATAAGATCACAATTTTCCTCTCTGGCAATCCGGAGAATTACTTCGAAAGGATTACCGTGTTCAATCCGTACCGAGACCTTATTCCCGACATCGCGAAGCTGGTCGAGAAGCTGCCATCTTGTTTTTTCTATAAGCTTTTCATTCTGTCTGTAGGCTGATGAAAACCTGACACGCCGGACAACCCGGTTTTCATTAACAGGTTCAAGAACATGAAGTACAACCAGATGTTCTGAATTATACTGCTTCATTAACGCAAGGGCGCGATCCTGGGCCCGGTCGCTCCGTGAACTGAGATCTGTTGCCAGAAGGATTCTGCGAGGTGGTATTGCCATATCATCTCCAACGTGTAATTTATCAGAGCATTGAGTCTGATAAATTACAGAATCTTATATTTTTTGTGCCATTCCGATTAATAAAAGTATAAATATAATAAATATTGTTACACTGTTAAAAATAATTTTATATTTTAAATCATTCCTGCTCACATGAATCCGATATTATTTTTTTGTACAATACAATATGAAAGCACCTATAAACCTGGGATAGGTAAATATTAAAAAAAGTTTTTTAGATCGGCCGTATGTGAGCCATGATACCGTTTCTGCCGCCGGGATAAATATTATCTCTAACTCTGGTTTCATCACTGCGGCAGATTACGGGTGTGCCGGTGGATTAAATTTTATCCGATTGAAATGCAGTTTACAGGACATTCGTCAGCCGCCTGCTTTGCTGCAGCTTCATTTGCCGGCGGCACAGGATTTGTGTATGCGACCGCAGTTCCGTCCTCCATTTTAAATACTTCCGGGCAAGTCTGTGTGCATAATTCACATCCGATACAAAGATCCTTATCAACCGCTGCTTTCATGATTTACCTCATTTAATTAATTTTTTTTTATAATGACCAAATTGTGTTCATCTGTCAGAATTTTGTTTCCCTCTTCCATCTCCGCATGCATCGCTTCTATCTGTATTCGCGTCACTTCGGGATGATCGGCTATAGTGCATTTAGAGGGTATCGTACGTATATTTTGTTTCAGCAATATTATAATAATCCTCTTTATATTATATAATGCGGGAGATATATTTAAAGTAAAATTAATCTTAATTATTAAAATTACAAAATTAATTCAGTAATAATTTCTGAACTTTTTTATAATAGAAAATGAGATATAATCGTTTGCTTTACGCCAAAATATATGTTAAGGAATGAGCATTGAAATTAATTATCATTTTCCGGAAACGCATTGTTTAAAAAAATATTTATTTTAAAAATTTATACCATAATACTCTTATTTGTTTATCTTAATTAATAAAAGAAGACTTAATGAATATGAATAAATATACGTCAGGGGACAGGTGGAACATCCCGGGGATAAAACTGATCTACGGAGAAGTTGTTGCTGATACCTGGGGGAAAGTCACATACGATCCGCTTTTTAATGAAACTGAGACTGAGAGGTATGTATCAATACTCGGCAGGGAACTGTCGCTGTACCCGGCGGGGTATCTCATAAAAGCCGGAATAAGTAAAATTGTTCTGGGTAGAAATCTCGCATTTGATAGTGAATACAGGGGGGCGGTGCCTGATCCGTACCGCAAAGTTCTGTATTTGTCGGTTAACGGTTCGTATGGCGAGAGGGATGAAACATACCTTGTACATGTTCTGCATCATGAACTGCACCACATGGTGGAATATGCCGTGTGGAAAAATATGTATTTTGAATGGGCGGAGTGGAACAAACTGAATCCCGGGAGATTCAGCTATGGCAGGGGAGGAACCGGGTATGCGGAGACAGAACCTGATTACTATTCAGTAACTCATCCGCTGAATGGCTTTTTAAATCTTTATTCAATGACCGGCGGTGAAGAAGACAGATGCGAGCTTGCGGCATTTATCATGTCTGATAAAGAGAGGCCGAAACTCCTGAAGTTTTTCGTCAGTGACTTAATACTGCAGAGAAAAATTCAGTTTATAACCGGTTTTATCAATAATTTTGCAGGAGAGATGTTTATTGACATTGAGAAATTTCTGAGAAAAACATAGATTTTACGGCAAATGCCCTGGTAACGTATTATTATTTGTTTTTTTGCATGGAAGTTTATAATATATATTATAAACTTCCATGCATGCAGGCATGCAGAAAATTTAACAAAAAAATTATGATAAGTATCCTGCCGGGTTTATGTCCGGTATAAACGGAGGCTCAAATTTGAAATATAATATTCTAAGCTGGATACTATGATAAAAGATCCGTATAAAACTCTCGGTGTATCAAAAGATGCCACGGATGAAGAGATAAAAAAAGCGTACAGGGCTCTGGCAAAGAAATATCATCCCGACCTGAATCCTAATAAAAAAGAAGCGGAACTTAAATTTAAAGATGTCAGTCTTGCATACAAACTGATTGAGAATAAAGAGGCCCGCGAAAAATACGCGAAAGGAATGTATGAGGAGCCGTTTGCCGATACAACTGCCAGGGGCGGGCCGTTCTACAGCGAATTTCAGGATGGAGGAGGACGTTATACATATAATTTTGAAGGAAATCCGGAAGACCTGTTCAAGTCTTTTTTCTCCGGATTTAAAGGCGGCGGCACAGGCGGTATGGATGTACCCGGGCAGGATCATCTCTACAAAATGGAGATAGATCTCAAAGATGCTGTAACAGGTATAGAACAGGAGATAGTGCTGTCTAACGGGAAGAGATTAAAGGTTAAGATACCGGCAGGCATCAGCAGTAATGAAAAATTACGGTTTAAAAATCAGGGCGAACCGGGTATCGGTAAAGGGAAAACCGGAGATGCCTATGTCGAGATATTGATCAGGCCTTCGGATGTATTTAAAATCAGCGGCAATAATCTTGAAATAGAACTTCCGTTAACACTTGATGAGGCAGTCAACGGGGCGAAGATTAAAGTCCCGACAATAGAAGGATCAGTTAATGTGACTATCCCTCCGGGTGTTAATGCAGGTACGAGGCTCCGCATCAAGGGGAAAGGCATGCCTTTGGGGAAAGGACAGGGACGGGGTGACCAGATTGTAATAGTCCACATAGTGCTGCCGGAAAAAATTGATAATAAATTCAGGGATTTTATAAAAAGCTGGAGCGGAACTCATTCATATAATCCCAGAGAAATATAGAAAAACCCGGAGTGATAAACATGTTATATAAAACAACATATGAGATTACAGAAATCATTGAATTGTATCATGTTCAGGAAGTTTTTATATATGATTGTATTGAAAAAGAATGGGTCACGCCAGTCGATACTCAAAAAAGATCTTTTGATATGGAAGACATTACCAGAATACTTCTTATCAGGGATTTAAAAGAGGAATTTGGTGTTAATGATGAAGCTGTTCCTATCATACTTCACCTGATCGATCAGCTGCACTGGTCGCAGGCTCAGATTAAGCATTACATTGAAATTTTAGAAAAATAAATATTGATAACCGGCTGTTGATTAAAAAACGGATTTAGAAAATAAGTAAATTACAAAAATAAGGGTGGCGCAATGAAAAATGTAAAGCTAAGAGCAGTGCTCCTATTCGTTCTCGGATTATGTTTCGGTATGCTGATCTTCGGCGGTTATATGATTAAAAAAGAGAAACCCCCGGTTCCTGATATAGTAAAAACCGAAAGCGGCGAAGTTTTGTTTACAGGTAAAGATATAATGGCCGGCCAGAATTACTATTTCAGCAGAGGCGGCCAGCATATCGGTTCAATATGGGGACATGGTTCCTATCTTGCGCCGGACTGGTCTGCTGATTATCTCCACAGGATGGGGCTGTATCTCGCGGCACGGCACGGAAATATTTCAGTAGAGAATGCTGTCCTGTTCACTCAGAAAGAATTTGATAATTTTGACGCTGAAAAAAAAGCTGTACTTACTGCTGCTGTTTCGAAAGAGATTAAAACTAACAGGATTGATCAGAATGGAAACCTGATCTATACAGCATATCAGGCCGGGGCGCACAAAGCGCTGATACATTACTACACGGCCCTGTTTAAAGAAGGGAATGACCGGATGGGACTTCAGCCCGGAATTGTCAGGAATGATGAAGAGGGGCGTATCATTGCATCTTTTTTCTCATGGCTCGCGTGGGCTGCCGGGACAAACCGTCCAGGTAAAGAGATTACTTATACAACAAACTGGCCTTATGATAAACTCACGGGGAATGAACCGGTTCCGGAATTTGTAATATGGTCTATTTTAAGTGTTATCATTTTAATCCTTGCCATTGGCCTTGTACTATATGTGTACAACCGGTATATTACCGGAGCGGATTACCAGGCTCCTTCCTTCACGGATTTTAAAGAACCGGAACCGACACCGAGTCAGATAGCCGTTCTGCCGTTTTTTCTCGTTGCTGTTATTTTATTCACGGCACAGATCGCGACGGGATCGCTTACTGCGCATTATACTGTCGAAGGACTCAGTTTCTTCGGATTGCCTATGGCGAAAATATTGCCTTACGCGGTTTTACGCACATGGCACCTTCAGCTTGCAATATTCTGGATTGCTACATGTTTTCTTGCTACCGGTCTTTTCATAGGGCCGTTTGTAGGGTATGAACCTGAACATCAGTGGAAATTTGTTACACTGCTTTTTGCCGCTATTACTGTTGTTGTGTCCGGAACTCTTGCGGGGACATGGCTTTCGATAAACGGTTATCTTACTGACCTTTCATATTACCTGGGCCATCAGGGATATGAATATATTGAACTTGGAAGAGTGTGGCAGCTTTTACTCATAGCAGGAATGCTTATATGGCTGGTTCTTGTAATGAGGGCCATATTGCCTGCACTGAAAAAAGAGGATGATAAAGGAGGGCTTACACATCTTTTATTATACAGTTCAATTACTATTCCTCTTTTCTATATGGCCGGGCTTATGTACGGCAAGGGGAGCCACCTGTCAGATGCGGAGTACTGGAGATGGTGGGTAGTCCACCTGTGGGTTGAAGGTTTTTTTGAAGTCTTTGCAACTGTTGTCCTCGCATTCATCCTCACAAGAATAAAAGCAGTAGGGGAGAGAATTGCCGAGATCACTGTTTACCTCAGTATTTTCCTGTATCTCGGAAGCGGAGTCCTCGGCACATTTCACCACCTCTACTGGTCAGGAACACCGGCGCAGCTTATCGCAATTGGTGCTGTTTTTTCAGCACTGGAGGTTGTGCCGCTTGCGCTCCTGGGATTTGAAGCGGCAGGTAATATGAAGCTGCTGAAAAAATCAGGTGTAAGCTATCCGTACAAATGGCCGCTCTATTTTTTCATTTCAGTCGCATTCTGGAACCTTGTCGGGGCCGGTGTATTCGGGTTCCTCATCAATCCGCCGATTATTCTTTATTACATACAGGGAATTAATACAACTCCTTTGCATGCCCATACCGCGCTTTTCGGTGTATACGGCCTTCTTTCAATTGCGCTTATGCTGTTCTCTGTGCGGCACATCGTGAAGATCGATTCATGGTCAGATAAACTCTTAAAGATAAGTTTCTGGGGTTTAAACGGCGGACTTTTTGCTATGGCGGTATTCAGCCTTATCCCTTCCGGTTTTTACCAGTTTTATTATGCTGTAAAATACGGATTGTGGTATGCAAGAAGCCCGGAGATAGCATCGGGATCTGTAATCAGAATCTTTTCATGGATGAGAATGGTACCGGATATTATTTTTGCTTCAGGCGCCTTTGCACTATTGTTTTTTTTAATAAGGGCTATATGGCTTTCATACTTTAAAAAGAAGAATTAAAACTTAATCTGCCTGCGGCGGCAATACTGTCTATAGAAGATATTGTTATGTGATGTATAGAGTACCAGATGAATCCCGGTTTTATCGGCGGCGGATTTTATAGTTTTATCCGCCGGTACTTCCGGAGAGGTTCTTTTATCTGTTAAAATGCGCGAATGAACATTAATTACGCAGAAAATTTAGACAGGCGGAGTGTATATACTCTGAATATACTCCGGATAGAAGGATGTACGGCTGAGGTACAGAGTGGCTTCGGAAGAGGTACAGCCTTGTATATTATTTATGAGATTATATGGCCGGGATAGAGGCTCTGCTGAACAGGAGGATTTAATTTCAGATGTTTTCTCATGCTTATGTATACGGATATATCTTTTTATAAAGAGATTATGGCCATGCATTGAGAGCTTTTTTGCTTTCTTTTTATATATTTGTTTCTCTACTTCAGTTAGAAGTTTCCAGGAAGCCATTGCTTCTGCAAAAAGTAAACGTTGAGACTGCTGTGCTTCGCTTCCGGGATTATGCGGTTTGACATATTTTCTTACATAGGTTTTTCTGCCTATTGTGTAATATACAGAATCACCATAGTGCCCGTTTAATGATGTAAGAAATGAATTTAGATCTGTTTTTGCCATATGTGCCCCCTCTGGCCGATAGATATCTCCCCCATGATCAGGAGGAGAGTTGTTATAGTTTTTAATTAGTTATACGATTATACGATATGAAAGAGTAAAAAGTAAAAAATTTTTTGATTAAGGATTGAAACGGATATGCTTTGATTCTGTCCGGCAGGCGTGCAATGCCTGAGCTCATGCGGCAAAAAAAAATTGACAATTTACCTTTTCGTCAGTGTAGAATCCGGGAAAACGAAAACTTCATATGATGGTACCCTGTAAATGCTTTCAATAGAACATAGTATTTTAGAATATAAAATATGTGACGATGATTTGCGATTGTATAATCCCTATCTTGAAAATCTGAAAAAAATTATTGATGAGAATAATAATCTGGATGTAGAAGAACTTGCGTCTTTACTCCTGACTTATCGTAATGATTTTGTTACTGATTATTGTTTTACAATCCCGTATTATGATATCCTGAAAAAAGTTGCCTCATATTCTCCAATTGTTGAAATAGGCGCCGGCAGCGGATACTGGGCCAGGTGCCTGAGTAAAATGGGGGCGGATGTCATCGCTTATGACAGTTTCCCTCCCGGTAACCAGAGCCCGTGGGAATGGTACAAAGTCAATTCCTGGTTTGATGACTCATGGTATAATATTATTGAGGGGGATGAGTCTGTTTCCGCCGGCCATCCGGACAGGGCTCTGTTTATGGCATGGCCGGTGCCGATGAACCCCATGGCTTACAACGCCCTGGTAAATTATAAGAACGCCGGAGGAAGGACGCTAATCTACATTGGAAATCCTCATCCTGAATCATCGGGTGATGAATTTTTTTATCAGCTGCTTTACAGGCATAAAGAAATTGAAAATATTGACCTGTACAGCTGGCCTGGAATTAATGAAAAACTTCTGATTTATTCCCTTGCCTGAATCAGGATTGACGGAATTAAAGCACAACCCGACCTCTCATATTATAAAATAATTTAGGATATTGCACTTTGGAAGTGTTCAATATCTGAGCGGCATATGGATTTGCCGATGGACTCAATATTTAAATCCAGATGCTGCCGCATATGATCCGCTTCAGCGTAAAAAGTCTGAACTACCTGTTTTTTAATTGCAAAATATAACCAGTGAATAAAACTTCTGCATGCCGGATTACTGACAGATACAAAAACGGATTTATCAATTACGTTTAAAATTTTTACTTCCAATGCTTCGGCAGGTTCAGCAAAAACTATTAACTGTTTGTACTGTATATTGCGGGAAGCCGCCGGTTACTGAACCTGTTTTTATGCCCGGAGTTTTCTGGAAGAAATAGAAGTATTATAAACCGGTAAATTTTATTGAGGGAGTAAACTAATGAGTGGAGAGACCTTAGAAATTTTCATTGCCATGAGCGGCTATATGCTCGTAGTAATAGGGATCGGACTTTACTTCGCAAAACGCGCCAATCAGAATTCTGACAGCTATTTCATCGGGGGCAGAAGCCTCGGGCCATGGATAGCAGCTATGAGCGCAGAGGCGTCTGATATGAGCGGATGGCTGCTTATGGGGTTACCCGGAGTGGCATACTGGTGCGGGCTGGCTGACGCGGCATGGACTGCAATAGGGCTTGCGATCGGTACATATCTGAACTGGCTGCTGGTTTCCAAACGCCTGCGCCGTTATTCAGAAGTTGCGGGAAATTCCATAACAATACCCGATTATTTCAGCAACCGTTTTCATGACCGGAAAAAGATTCTTATGACGATTGCCGCAGCATTTATTCTTGTGTTTTTTACTGTGTACGCATCAAGCTGTTTTGTTACATGCGGCAAGCTGTTCAGTACTTTATTCGGATTTTCCTACCACAGCATGATGATCGCCGGAGCATTATTTGTTATCATATATACTTTCCTTGGCGGATTCCTTGCGGAAAGCACTTCGGACTTTCTGCAGGCCATAGTTATGATCGTGGCGCTTGTTCTTGTCTTGACGGTTTCAACTATTGCTGCGGGAGGCCCTGGCCAGATTGCTGAAAACAGTAAAAGTATACCGGGCTTTCTGGAATTCTTCGGGATTGCCCAACCTGTGCTGGTTGACGGAGTACAGCAGGTTCAGAACGGTAAAGGGCTGTTTGGAGCAGCGGGAGTTTACAGTCTGCTGACCATCCTGTCAACGCTATCATGGGGACTCGGTTATTTCGGTATGCCGCAGGTGCTCCTGCGTTTTATGGCTATTCAGAAATCGTATGACCTTAAAAAATCAAGAAGGATTGCGATTATCTGGGCGGTCATTTCGATGTTTTCAGCCGTTATGATAGGAATCATTGGAAGGTCTCTTTATCCGGACGCTTTGACTACATCAGGAGGAGCGGAAAAGATATTTATTCTCATGTCATCAAATCTGCTGCCGCCGCTTTTAGCCGGGATTGCAATGGCCGGTATTCTTGCCGCGACTATCAGTTCATCAGACTCATACCTTCTTATTGCCGCTTCAGCATTTTCCAAGAATATATTTCAGGGAATTGCCAAAAAGGATGCAACTGACAAACAGATTATGGCTGTAACACGTATAACACTTATAACGATAACCATAATAGGTATTATAATAGCTATGGATGAAACCAGCGTTATTTTTAAAGTAGTCTCCTTCGCATGGGCGGGCTTTGGTGCGACCTTCGGGCCTATCATGCTGTTTTCACTGTTCTGGAAGCGTACTAATCTGCAGGGTGCAATTGCGGGAATGCTTGCCGGCGGTATAAGTGTATTTGTATGGAAACTCGCAGTGCGTCCTGTTGGCGGAATATGGGGAATATATGAATTGATGCCGGCTTTCCTGATTTCCTGCGGATTTATCATAGCAGTATCCCTGCTGACCAGACAGCCGTCTGAGAAAATGCAGCAGGAATTTGAAACAGCAAAAACTTTTGAGTGCTGATATTAATTCAGGCGGAATTGAAAACAATGAATTTAACAGACTGATATATACAAAGGATTTATTTATCAGTCTGTTTTCCTGAGAAATTATGTTGAACAGCAGAGAATTTATTTTAAACTCTCTGCTGTTCATTAACATACCGAACAACACCGGGCATACTTCGGCTCCGTAGCTGGTAAGCCTGTTGAACTACAGAAGCCGTGCGCGGCCAAACCCGTATACATCACAAACAGAATAAAAGTCAAATAAACCCCCGGAGGATATATGAAAATACTGCACTGTTCCGACCTTCACCTGGGACGACGCCCCGTGGGAGGGATCGGTGAGTATTCCGGATCGCGGTTTAACGATTATTTCTATTCCTTTCACCATATTGCAGATTACGCGGTTCAGAACTCTGTCGATACGGTAATTATATCGGGAGATATCTTTGACCGCCGTGAAATTACACCTGAGATTCTTGAACGGGCTGAACAGGTATTCATCAAACTGAAAGAGTCCGGTATCGCGGCAGTAATAGCGGAAGGCAACCATGACCGCGGCGGAAGCAATGATTCAACATGGTTAAACTACCTTGTTCACCGTAAACTTGTGCATATGCCTTCTGTTACAATAAATGAAGATAATAATTATATTTTCGAACCTGTTGTCATTGACGGTATACAGTTTTATTCCATGGGGTATCCGGGGATTTATATTGAGGAGATGTCCCGTTCACTGGTTGAAGTCCTTGACTCTGAAAAATCAAATATTGTTCTGGTGCATACTGCAGTAAGCGCAAATGATCATTATCCCGGTACTGTCGCACCATGTGTTATTGATCTCTTCAAAGGGAAAGCCCTGTATATTGCCGGAGGGCATTTTCATTCGTATCACCAGTACCCTGAGAAGGAACCGTATTTCTTTGTTCCGGGATCTCCCGAATACTGGGACATATCAGAGAGGGACGATAAGTTCTTTATAGTTTTTGATACTGCGGACGGTACACATGACAAAATAAATACAAGCAGGCGAAAGAGAATTGAAATACAGCATTCGTTTACATCAAAGAGCGACATTGAGTTTGAGCATGAGTTTGACTCATGGCTGTCGGTGCTCGCTGTTGAGAAAGATTCAGTTGTAATCTGCCTGTTCCGGATAGAGGACTCTCTCTACCCGGATGGTCCGGCGTGCGAGAAAAAGATTGAGTCTGCCGGAGCGCTGAAGGCAAAAGTTTCCTTCGCCTATGACAGGCCGGTATCTGATACAGGATTACTGAATGAACAGGCTGTTACAACCGAATCAATTGAACTGGAAAATTTTACCGGGTCGGGATATTCGGCTGAAACTGCGGTTAAAATTGTGAATACCTATCTCCCCGAACTGAAGAAAATGCAGATTGAAGACCAATCCGGAGACATCGCCTTTGAACTGGTTGACCGGATGATCGAAGAACTGATCCGGGGTAAATGATATGAGAATAAATAAAATTGAACTGAAGAATTTCAGAAATCATAAAGAAGCTGTATTTGAATTTGAAAGAGGAATCAACCTGATCCTTGGTGATAACGGTTCCGGGAAGACCAGCATCCTCGACGCCATAAGCTTTGCGCTTTTCAACATGACGCTCCGTTCAAATGCAGGAGAAACACTCACCGTGAATGAAACTTCCGGTTATGTAAAAGTTTCGTTCACCGGCAATGATAATAACTTTTATATTGTCACAAGGAAATTCCCCGCAGGCACGGTTTCTCTTTCGGAAGAGGGTGTTAATAAAAATATCACCGGCGTAACCGAAGTCTATAGAACAATCAACTCGCTGATCGGCAATACTGCGGAGAATCCAGCACTGTTTGAAAACGTTATTGTTGCATCGCAGAATAAGTTTACCACAATATTTGACGCGAAGCCGTCGGAACGTGAGGCGGTGTTTAATTCCGTATTCGGTACCGAGATATACCGTCAGATGTACAGGGGAATATTGAAGCAGAGTTATGATGTTTATAACACACAGCTCACATTCGCAGGCGGAGAGCTGGAGTCCAGACAGTCACAGCTGAAAGACCCGTTGGAGCTTAAGAAGGCCCGTGATGCAGCTGAGAAAGAATATTCATCTGCGGAAAAGGTATACGCTGAAAGTGAAAAGAAGATTGAGAAGGCTGAAAAAGGGATCCGTGATTTTGAAAAAGTAAAAACCGCAAAAGAGAAACTGCTTATAGAGATTAAAGGTGTCGCTGCACAGATTGAAGAAAAAAAGAAATTAATTAATAGCATCGATTCTGATCTCAAAACAGCCGAGGCCGCAGTTCTTGAAGAAACAAAGCTTAAGCCGCAGCACGACGAATATGAAAAAGTCAAATCACAGCAGGAGCTGATAACTGAAGATATAAATGTTCTGGAAAAAACGGAAAAAGAGTTCAATGCCAATAAAGATAAAATCGCAGAACATGAAAAAGAAAAAACAAAAGCGGAAGGGGATATAAAACGGCTGAACCAGCAGGCTGAAAGCGATACCATTACCGCGGAAGGATTAAAAGCGGAGATTGTGAAACTCTCTGAATCAATCAATACCCTGCAAAAAGATAAGAGTATGTATGAAACGGAAATGTTATCTCTCCGGAAACGGAAGAGAGCGTTTGATGAACTGCATACAGAATATAAATCAGCAAGGGATGAATCTGCGAAAAAAGCACTTCTCGCCGGAAGAGCGGAGGAATCCTCTGCCGGGGAGGAAACTCTTAAACGTGAAATTGCCGTATGCGAAACAGAGTACACTGAGCTTGAATTGTTAAAAACAAAACGTGATCTTTTAAATTCGGAAATCACCCGCTTTAATACACTGATTACGGAACTGGAATCTGCTGAACGTGACCTGTCCAGGCAGAGCTGCCCGTATCTGAAAGAACCGTGCAGAAACATCGAACATGCCGGAAGCCTTTCCGGATATTTCGGCCCCAGGAAAAAAAATATCGCTGAAAAAATTGCAGGGCTGGAAGCTGAATGTGCAGTTTACAAAGATCTCGACATCCGGTTTAAAAATTGCGCTAATAATAAGAGTATAAAGAATGAACAGCTTACTGCGCTCAGAAAAAATATTCACGAAGCATTGAAATACAGGAAGGAGGAGTCAGAGCTTAAACAGAAAACTGCAGAATACGCGCTTGCTCTTGCAAAACTTTTTACAGGTTTAAACGGGAAAGACGCGGCGGCAGTTTCAAAAGATGATTATGACGGCGCTGCAGCGGAAATGCTGAGAACTGAGTCGGAGTTAAAGACCAGAATTGCAGGTATTAACGAATCGCTTAATGAGAAACAGAGTGATCATCAGAAAAAAGAAAAAGCTTTAACTGATATTCTTAAGAGTATTGAAACTGCGGAGAAAAATGCGTCAGAGATTATCCGTTTGATTGAAGTTTACAATACTGAATTAAAAACCGGAATTGAATTAAACCGGGAGTTTGAAAAGAAAATTATCCCTCTTGCGGGATTAAAAAAACAGGCCGCTGAATATGCCTTCAGGCTGAAGGAACTTGAACCTGCGGACCGGCAATACCGGAGCGCTGCTCAGTCAGCTGCCGGGAAGAACAGGCTGCACGAGCGCCTTGCTTCTGAAAAAACAAACGTTAATGTTATAACAGAAAAATTTAAAAAAATTAATGAAGAGTATAATACAGCCGTTTACAATGCCGGGGAACACGAAAAGCTTTTAACACTCTGCGCCGGATTAAAGTCTGAACTTAAAGAACAGAACAACAGGAAGATGAGTTTAAAATCAGCGTTTGATATTGCCGTACAAGCCGAAGAGATCAACAGCAGGCTTCTCCGTGAGATTGAAGAGAAGAGTGAACAGATCAATGCGCTTAAACGGAAGATGGAGATCGCGGAGACATTTCGTGAAAATATCAAAATGCTCGGGCCGTATATCTCTGAACGCAGAACTAAAATGATTGCCGCTGCCGCTACAGATAATTTCCACCGCATGACCGGCCGGGCTGAAAGAATTTTATGGGAGAATAATACAGAACCTTACCTTGTATCAATCGCATCTGCAGCAGGGAAGTGCCGGTATAATATGCTTTCAGGCGGAGAACAGGTCGCGGTAGCGCTCTCCATCAGATCAGCTCTTGCTTCTGAAATGACCGACTGCCGGTTTGCAATCTTTGATGAACCGACTATAAACCTTGACGCGGAAAAGAGGGAAGCACTAAGTGTTTCGCTGTACGACATGCTTAAAAACCTCGAGCAGGCTCTTGTCGTCACCCATGATGCAGCATTCCGTGAAATGGCAACTAAGGTTATTGAGCTGGGGCGGAGATAACCGGACTGCTTTTTATGCGGCAGGCTGGCTTTGAGTTTAAAGTTTTCCGGACCGGCTGAAATACCCATATCATCCATATTAAACGGAAAATTACTTTTCTATCAGCCCCCCGGACTATATATTTTAATTAATTTTACAGGCAATGAAGTAAAATTTGCCTGATCCTGCAGAATCGAGATCAATAATGATACAGTATTTTTTTGCAACCCTTTGAGGCATTATATTGTTATTTTTTACAATGAATGTGAAATGGAGGTTTATCCGGCCATTTTAGAATGTGTGTTTTTAAGTTCGTAAGTATGCATCTGATATAAAAATTTATTAATATTTTACTTAAGTATTAAATATAGATAAATTTTTTAAAAATAGCGAATTATATTCTGATGCTTCGGGATTCTATGCAGCGGCAGCCTTATTAAGAGCATAAAATCTCATAAAAAACGGCACGTTCCTCAACAAAAAAATTAAATTTATTAAGGGTGTAAAATGAAAAAGGATGTAAACGATATCCCGGTTTTTGTTAAAGAACTATTTATTCTCACTCCGTTTCAGCACCTGTTAGGTACATTTTTTCTGAAAGTTTTAAATAAACTTAAAGTTGAAGGATGTGAAGTTTTAAAACAGTTACCTGATGCAAATGTTCTATTCGTATCCAACCACCAGACATATTTTATGGAAGGTATTGCTTTGATGGTTGAGTTTGACCATATCAGGCGGCCCGTGAAGCACTGGTGCTGGAAAGCAGGCACAGGAAATTGTTATTATATTGTCGCGCTCGAAACTGCAAAGATAAAAGGCTGGATACACCGCGTATTCGAATGGGGCGGAGCGGTAACTGTTAACAGAACATGGAAGAGAGCAGACCGGCAGCTGGGAGCATGCGAAGTATCAATAGAACAGGTCGAAAGAGATCAGCGAAAAGTCATCAGCGCGTTAAAGGACGGCTGGGTTATAACATTTCCCCAGGGGACTACAACTCCCTTCTCAAGGGGAAGAAAGGGTACCGCCCGTATAATTAAAGAATCGAAATGTACAGTTGTGCCGGTAGTCGTTGATGGATTCTCAAAAGCTTTTCACAAATCCAAACCGTGCTGGCCGGTCAGGTTAAACACCTGTTTGAAAATCAGGTTTAATACTCCGATGGATATAAATTACGATGATTCTGAAGAAACAATTATAAATCAGATAATGGATGCAATTGAGCAGTCTGATAAATTCAGGCCGGAATCTGATACGGAATTAATTGCCGTATAAGTAAAAAATTCAGCTCAGCAGCCCGGCAGTTCCGGGAGTATTTCACTTTTATTGCAGGTTCTCTCGAAATATCTCCAGACAAAAACAAAAGAGATGCATTGCACAAAAATCATTGCTGCTACAAGCGCCTTCCAGCCGCCGAGAGCCCATGGTACTGCAAGAGCCGTAGCTCCGGCTGAACCCCCCAGGTAATAGAATGCAACATAAAGGCCTGTTGCTGCAGAACGTGCACCCTCTGCGGCGTGGCCGACATGACTTGAAGCTGACGCCTGTATGATAAAGATTCCTGTTGAGGCCACCGCAAGCCCTGTTATAAACATAGGAAGGCTGCTGAACAAAGTAAGCAGGGCCCCGGCTGCAATAAAACAGATCGCGGTTATAGCTCCTGCCCGGTAACCTATCCGGTCGATAATTCTTCCGGCAAGCGGTGTTACCACTATTCCGAGGGCATAGACCAGAAATATTAATCCAAGGGCTGATGTTGATAAAGAAAACGGGGGCTTTGAAAGGTAAAAATTCGCGTAAGTAAATAACCCCACATGGCAGAAAAGCGCGTTGAAGCCTGTAATATATGTCGCGGTGAGTCTCCTGTTTCCCAGATGCCTGATCATTGCCGGAAAAGCATTCCGCCATTCCGGTACTATTACAAATTTCTTTGATGCAGGGAGAAATAACCATACTGATACGGCTCCCGAAAGAGTCAGTATACTTAAAAAAATAAATGAATAACGCCATAAAAAGTAATCCGCTATGAAAGCAGCTGAAAGCCTTCCGGTAAGGCCCCCCAGCACCGTACCTGTTACATACAGCGCCATGACCGATCCCGCAGTACCATTGTCCGCCTCTTCGCTTATATATGCAATAATTACAGCAACTACTCCAGGGGTGCAGACTCCCGCAATAAACCTGAAAAATATCAGCTGGTTAAGGTTTTGCGCAAGGGCGCATCCGAAGGTCGCGGCTGACAGGATAAATATACACGGGACAATGATTCTTTTGCGTCCGACCGCGTCTGCAAACATCCCTATGATCGGAGAAAAAAGCGCTACAGCGAAAGCTGCTGAAGATACTATAAGGCTCACGCGCGCTTCGGATTCACCGAAATATTCACGGAAGACCACAAGAAGAGGCTGCGGGGAATAGAGCTGAAGGAAGACACAGAATCCTGCTATAAAAACTCCCGCTATGAGGTGATATTGCTTTTTGCCGGGTATTACTTCTGAAGGCATTGTTTAAATATTTCCGGGTTCATAATAGAATTCATTTATAAAATAAGGCGGATACCGTAAAGAGTTTTTCTGAAAAACAGAAGTTTTTTATCCGGGTAAAACTGTTAAAGCAGCAGTGATATATTATATAAAGAGAAATGAATAATTCCCGCGGAGCTGAAAATCCGCGGGAATAAATAATTGTAAGTTATTACAGCCAGCCGATTTTTTTAGCTTCGAATGTCAGCTGGTCCCTGAAATCAGGATGAGCAATTGCAATAAGAGATTTTACCCTTTCCTTTATAGTTCTTAAGCGAAGATTTGCAACACCATATTCTGTTACGACATATTCCACAAGGCTGCGGGGTGTTGTTACTATACTTCCCTCGGGCAGCATTCCCATTATTTTGCTTTGAAGCTTTCCTTCTTTATCTGTGAAAGTTGAGTTGAGAGAGAGTATACTCTTTCCTCCTTTTGATCTTTTCGCTCCAAGTATAAAGTCCAGCTGGCCCCCCGTGGCACTGTACTGTTTCGGGCCTATGGCTTCCGAAGCCGCCTGGCCGCAAAGATCCATCATGAGAGTATTATTTATCGATATCAGGTTATCATTTTTCCCGATAATATCCGGGTCGTTGACCCATCCTACTTCTTTAAAATAAAAGTCTTCATTGTGGTCAATATCATCATAAAACTTCCGGGTTCCTACGGCGAATGCACAGACAACTTTACCGGGCATGAAATTTTTACGGGAGCCGTTAACTACTCCGGATTTAACAAGTTCTGTAACTGACGGTGATATTACTTCTGCGTGCATACCGAGATCTTTTTTATCATGCAGAAGGTAACCTATGGCGTTTGCAAGTCCGCCAAGACCGAGCTGTATGCAGCTTCCGTCCGGCACAAGATCGGCAATATATTCGGCAATCTTTTTCTCTTCATCGGTTATTGGAATCTCGGGCAGTTCAAACATGGGAAAGTCATTTTCAATAACATAATCTACATCAGAAACATGTATTTTGAAATCATCGCTGTTAACCCACGGTGCATTCCGGTTGACTTCAACTATGATTGTATCTGCCGGTTTTACACATTCCTCGTTGGGGAGAAAAGATCCGAAGCATGACCTGTTCATGTAGCCGTTTTCATCGGGAGGAGTGGCCACGAACGCGACCCGTCTGCAGTCGGCAAAAGTCGCAGCAGCCGGTATGTCACTGAGATGCATCGGCTTGTACTGTGCTACTCCCCATGCCATGCAGACCCTTTCCATCGGCCCGACAAACATTGTCTCGATATGAAAGCTCTCCCTGTTCTCGGGCTTCATATAGTCGAAGAGTCCCATGGCGAATCCTTCGGATATAGTTACATTCTTCAGTTCTGACGCGCGTTTTCCCAAAGCAGTTGCAAATGCTGTTGGAATACCCGTACCGCCTCCGAAAAAAACGCTTTCGTTGGACTGAACTACTTTTGCAGCTTCTTCAGCTGTAGCCAGTTTTGCGTTGTATTCCTCTCTCCATGAACTGTAATTTTTTTCTCCTCTTTTTCTGATAAGTGCTGATCCTGACATAAAATCCTCCTGAATGAAATAATTGCGGATGACGGATGAATGAGATGTACCGGCTTCCGGCAGCGCTGAATCGTATCCGGCTTTCTGTCAGGGCAGAAGTCTGATTGTGTATACACTTCTGAATCCTGAACGGAAAAATATGTATTCGAAAATCATTAAATAAAACCTGTTTAGCTGAATATGTTTTGAGAAAGCAGCATCTAAAAAATTATTCAGTTCAGAACAGTTGCTTAAAAATAAAAGTTTTATATTCATGCTGTACAAATGGCTGCGTCATGAATATAAAATTTATAGGATTAAACATATAGGAGGATTGTATTTTAATCAATTGCCACAATTGACAAATTTACGTAGTCAATACTGTATTTTATTATAGAGAAGATTCACTTTTGTTTGTGGTGAAATATATTACTTTACAGCTTAAAATAAACCGCAGGGAATTGAAGGGGCTCTGTAAAAAATCGCGGGGGTAAAGACGCATAATGACTGCTGCTCCTGCCTGGTATGCTGAAGCATTCAGGAACAGCTGCGGAATCTTTTTTACACTATGCCTTCAGGTCTTGGATGATTAAATTCTATAGCCGGTCTCAGGCCTTTGGTGCTGTAAGTATCATATAATTGCAATGGGCGGAGGCTATCAGCTTGTTGTCCGCGTTGTAAGCTTCTGCTTCCATGTTGATTATTCTTCTCCCTTTAGACCTGACCCGGGCGGTAATGGTCAGTTCATCCCCGGCAAAAACCGGCCGGTGAAAACTGGTATTGATGTCCACCATTGCCGATTCAGGTGTACCTGATGCGCGATAGCATAGAGGGCCGAACACATTGTCAAATGCAGCAGTGATATATCCCCCCTGCATTGAACCTGCCGGGTTAAGGTATAAATCTGAAACAGGAAATACAACAGTCATTTCGCTTACATCCTTATATCCGGCAAGCTCTGCTTTCATGTTTATGTAGCATGGAGGAGGATCCGGCAGTTCCATGCTTAAATTGCCGTAGGGTGTATAATCCCCGTTATCTTTTTTGACATTCATTACCCGGTCTCCATAAAAATATAATTATTTACAATATTAATTCCTTAACATATATTTTAGTGTAAAATAAACAATTATATGGGGCTGTCTCAGAAGTCTGATATTTCTGTATCTGTCATTCCGGTTTTGCAGCTTCAATTCCAGCAAATACCGGAATCTCATGATTGAATCAGCAGTATGAGATTCCGGCATTCCGTTTCACTACAGCCGGAATGACAGCAATTATACTTTTAGGTCAGCCCCAATAGTGAATTTTCTATTATAAAAAAGTTCAGGAATTATTACTGAATTATTTAATACTTCTTTAAATTCAGTACATGGCAATACACCTCTTATCTGCATTCAGGCATCCGGGAAAAGTCAATGATTTTTCAGGATAAAATGACGGTGATGCCGGGGTAGCGATTTACTTTCAGGAGTTCGTATGCTCCGCATACGCGGAAAATGGGGGATTACGGGGGCGCTGCCCCCGTAATCCCCCATTTTTTCCACAGCGCGAAGCGCTGTGCCCCTCAAAAATAATCTGCTGCCTGATGCCGGTAAAGTCCTATGCGGTACACGCGATTTTGTCAGGAAAAGGATGGAAAATGCAGCTTTTACAGGGAATGAATAGAAATTAATAATTGAACAAAATTAAGAAAATGCTGTTGACTTAATAATTTTTTTTCGAAATTTTATTTAAGTACTGACCCGAAAGAATTTTTATTATGTTTAAAAAGTTCTGCTGAATGATCCTTTTATTTTAAGAATATATTGTGAAACTGATTATAGATTCATCAAATATTACAGTATCAATCCATAAAATACAGTGAAAAATGCAAATAGAGAATCCCGGTGAATAATTATGATCAGTGATAAACGGACTTTACTCCTCGTGGAAGATAATGCTATCATAGCAATGTCTGAGAAAATTGCTCTTGAGAAATGCGGCTATAATGTAATACTAGCATTTACAGGTAAAGAAGCAATAGATCTCTTCGATGCAGACAATTATATAGATCTGATTCTCATGGATGTTGATCTTGGAAATGATATTAACGGCCCGTAAACTGCAACCGCACTGCTGAAAGGGCGGGAAATTCCTATTGTTTTCTTATCAAGCCATACTGAACCCGAAATAGTAAAAACAACTGAAAGAATTACATCATACGGTTATGTCGTAAAGGATTCAGGGATTACGGTTTTAGATGCATCCATAAAGATGGCGTTTAAGCTTTTTGACGCGAATAAACAGCTTGCTGCCAGTGAAATTAAACAACAGGCAATGATATCCAATATTTCGGATATCATCTGTATAATTGATGCATACGGCATTGTAAAATATATAAGTTCAAATATTGAAAAATGGTTCGGCTGGCAGCCGGATGATCTCATCGGCAGTAATGCCGGGATAATGTTTCATCCTGAAGGCCTGGAATATCTTCAGAAAGGATTTTATAGCCTTCTCGAAAAAGATAACTCAACAAAAACAGTTGAAGCAATATACAAGTGTAAAGACGGAAGTTCCAGGCCGATAAAAATTACCGGGACCAATCTTGTTAATGAACCCGTAATAAACGGTGTATTGTTAAATTATCATGATATTTCTGACCGCAGGCAGACAGAAAAAGCGTTGAAGGAGAGTGAGGCGAATTACCGGCAGCTTTACGAGAATTCTCCTGCCGGTATATACCGGGTTGATTTCAGTAATGGAAAATTTGTAAAAGCGAATGATGTATTTCTCGGGTATCTCGGCTACAGCCAGGATGAAATAACATCTCTCAGCCCGTACGATATTCTTACCGAAAACAGCAAAAAACTGTTCATTGAGCGTGTGAAGAAAATGGCACTTGGTGAAGAAGTTTCTGATACGGTAGAATATGAAATACTCGATAAAGACGGGAAACTAAGATATGTTCAGCTTATAAATAAAATGATTTATAATGCGGAAGGGCGTGTGGTCGCTTCGGATGTTGTTGCGCATGAGATCACAGAGCGCAAGATGATGGAGATAGCCTTAAAGGAGAATGAAAGGAAAATCAGGACTATTCTGGGCAATGTGCCGGGCATGGTATACCGGTGTTCAAATAATTGCGGGTGGACCATGGATTATATCAGTGAAGGAGCGTTTTATCTTACAGGATACCATCCGGATGGACTTCTTAATAACAGTTTTATAGCATATGCAGGCCTGATTCATGAAGATGATCAGCCTTACGTATGGAATAAAATTCAGGATGCTATATCCAGAAACGGAGATTGGGAAATCGAGTATAGAATATTAGCCGCGGATAATATTGAAAAATGGGTACTTGAACGCGGCCGGATTGTTGGTATAGATTCAGATGGAAAAGAAATACTGGAGGGATTTATTACTGATATTACCGGACGTAAGCAATCCGAGGAGTCGTTGCGTAACAAATCCGCACTTTTTGAATCACTGCTGAATTCTTCCATTGACGGGATACTGATAGTCGACAACCGGGGTAAAAAGATTGTCCAGAACAACCGTACTATTGAGCTGTGGAAAATCCCGCAGCATATTGCTGATATTGATGATGACCGGATGCAGGTAAAGCATGTTATGCATATGACTAAAGCGCCGGAGCAGTTTGTTGAAAAGATTGAATATTTGTACAACCATCAGGATGAAACAAGCCGTGATGAAATTGAATTAATAGATGGAACTGTTCTTGACCGTTATTCGGCTCCTGTCCTTGATTCGGATGGAATTTGCTATGGAAGAATCTGGTTATTCCATGACATCACTGAGAATAAACGCTCCGGGGAACAGATAAGAAGGAGAGAGGAAAAATACCGCAGTATCTTTGAGAATATTCAGGATTGCTATTATGAGGTATCGATTGAAGGAACGATTATTGAAATCAGCCCATCCATTGAAATTATTTCAAATGGACAGTATAGCCGGAATGACCTGATCGGAACATCAATGGATGATTTATATAATAATATTAATGACAGGGACGCTTTTCTTTCAGTTATAATGGAACGAGAAAGCGTTGTAGATTTTGAGATATTTCTTAAAAATAAAGACGGTCACTCTTTTCCGTGTACTATTTCATCAAAGCTGTATTATGATGCCCATGGAAGTCCTGTAAAAATAATCGGCAGTATCCGTAACATCTCCGAACGCAAGTCTGCCGAGAATAAGATTCAGAGTTTACTGAATGAAAAGGAGCTTATTCTTAAGGAGGTTCATCACCGTATCAAGAACAATATGAATACCATATATGGAGTTCTTGCCCTTCATAAGGAAAAATTAAATGATCCGGTATCTATCGCGGCGCTTGAGGATGCCGGAAGCCGTATTCAGAGTATGATGGTGCTATATGATAAATTATACCGGTCTTCTGATTTTATTGAAATTTCAGTTGCAACTTATCTGTCTCCTTTAGTTGACGAAATAGTAGGGAACTTTCCGAATAGTGATTCCGTCAGGATTGAGAAGAATATTGACGATTTTGTTTTAGATGTAAAAAGGCTCCAGTCTCTTGGAATAATAATAAATGAGCTGTTGACAAACATCATGAAGTACGCATTTACCGGCAGAAGCGGCGGGCTGATTATTTTTTCCGCTTCTCTGAAAGGCACTGCGGTTTCGTTCATAATTCAGGATAATGGCAATGGTATTCCGGAATCTATTGATTTTAAGAACTCAAACGGATTCGGCCTTATGCTTGTTGAAATGTTAATAAGGCAGATCGGGGGTAAAATTACAATTGAAAGGATTGCGGGAACGAAGTTTATTCTGGAATTTGAATTGTAGCATTTCAGTAAAAACGAATAATTGATTCATGCCCGGCCCGTCAGCGGCGCGTGGGTTCTGTCTTCTCCCGGCTCATCTCCTCAAGTACGCGGCGCCATACAAATTTCCATGCGCCTGTAAAGTAATGGTCCCGCGATTCATTGATTGTTTCAGTTTTAATACCGTACTGTGCCGCAAGGTTTAACGTTAAAGTTTTTGGAAACCAGTTGTCGGATAAAGGGAACAGTATGGATGTATCCGCGCTATGCACCTTGAGGTCGTGGAACGCGTTATATCCTTCAATGAAAAGTTTTTCCATAAGTGTGCCAATGAGGACCTCGCCTGAAATAGCATCGATCTTCTCCCTGTACAGATTCTTTTCCCAGACTTCACGGTTCATCCAGCGGCTGTCCTTAAGTAATGAGAGCATGAACTCTTTGTTGCTGGTATTAGATGAGATTAAAATATTCGCCTCTGACTGGTTTTCATTTTCATAAAGATACCTGTATGACGCTATACTGTCAAGAACGGGTGAAACGAGTATGTACTTTCGGGCCGGTTTATGTATTGTGCCGAATTTGAGTACAGCACTTGCTCCTGCACTGTGACCGATCAGCCAGAGAGGGACATCCCCGATATCCAGTGACCTGAGGTATTCATAAAGATCGTTTATGCAGGTTCCCAGATCAAATTGTCCGCCGGAATCAGCATGTCCGCGCGGATTAAACTGTATTACGGATATTCCGGCGTTATTGAACTCCGCCGCCGGGAGCCTGTACATGCCTGTGTTCCCTGTCATGCACGGCCATAGAATCAGGATAGACCTGCTGCCGTGAACAAAACTCTCCCTGATGTCAATTTTTACCCCGTCTGACGCAGTGAACATATTTCCCCGGATTCGTATTCAGAATTTAACAAATAAAAGCATTTGCGATGCTGAATGTCAAGTGAGATTATCAAGCCCCGGGATTACGCCGATCCACCCCGGTCTCACTACTATCCACATTTAAAGTAGTAATCAAATATTCGCACAAAACCTTTGAGCCCCCGCACCCCCGGAGGGGGCAAGGCATTTTGGACGGCTGACTTAAAGATTTTATCATCAGATATATTTATTTAAAAACAAAATTTTAATATAACCTCTTCCGGCAGTACACAACCTTTAAAGTTAAATACTGATTATGTTTTGAAGATTTTTTTAATTTGTATAAGTTTTTGTGATAAATAATTAT